>NZ_JAMYND010000038.1:0-49230 GCF_040318885.1 Mesorhizobium sp. M0998 | reverse complement strand
GGCCGAACATTCGAATCCTGCTCCGCGGCGATAGCCATTATTGCAACCCGCAGGTCATCGACTGGTGCCGCGCCAACGACGTCGATTTCATCTTTGGCCTCGCGCCCACCACGACCCTGCGCAAGCATGTCGCGGATCTGGAGGCCAGCACGACGGCGCGCTTCGAAGCGTCGGCCAAGACAGGCAAGGTCCGCAGGTTCAAGGAGTTCGTTGACGGCGCCGCTAGTTGGAGCCGCGTCGAGCGCATCATCGCGCGGGTCGAGGTCGGCGCCCAAGGTGGCGATATCGCTTCGTCGTCACCAATCTTGCCGGTGGGAAGGCCAAGGCGCTCTACGAGGATGTCTACTGCCGGCGCGGCGCGGCCGAGAACCACATCAAGTCGTGGAAGACGCATCTTGCCGCCGACCGCACATCCTGCACCAGAGCGACGGCCAACCAGTTCCGGCTATTCCTGCATGCCGGTGCTTACTGGTTGATGTGGGGCTTGCGGGCCGCGATGCCGAGGCGCTCGAGCTTTGCCGTCGCCCAATTCGACACGCTGCGATTGCGCCTCATCAAAATCGCTGCGCGGGTGGTCGAGATGAAATCGCAAATCCGCCTGCACCTGCCGACATCGTGCCCCGACCAGCGCATCCTGCGCATCGTCCTCGATCGCATCCCCCAACTCGCGACATACGATGGGGGCAGACGCCCCGAAACGAACCCGTCGACCGCAACCTGCAAACCCCCGCCTGCCATCACGACGGAGCAATCCCGGCGCCTGACGAGGCGCGTGGAAAAGCACCGCAACGGCGACCACAACGTCGCTTCAGGCCGTCAAAAGCTTATCGCCGTGCATCAAGGCGGCTAGAAGCGCGCCGGCAGCCTGGCGGGGGGCTTGGGGTTAGACTGCCGGCGCACGCCACTCATGAAGAGCGGCCCCTTTTTGCGGTTCCGACACCCATAGTCAACCCGGCAGCGTCTGGATGCCCGCTGTGCTCTTTTCAGAGCGGCTCGCGATGCCGGCCATGTCGGCCGATCCTGCCTAGGATGGGGGGCCACTCTCGTCGGCCGAGTTGATGCTCCAGCCAGTATCGCCTTGCCAACCAGCATGGGTTCGCCGTTAGCAATCCATCCTCGCGAGCCAATGCTATCGTGCACGTGTCGCAGCACTCCGGGCGGCTATATCGCCTAAGACAGCATGACGAAGCGTTCCAACTTCCTGTTCGGCGAGCCCGTGTGCAGTTCCTGACTCGGACAGTGGACGAGAATTCTCTTGGCGGTACTGCGCCAGAAGGCATTCGCGTCCAACGGAATCAAGCGACGACTATCAGCCGCAAACGTCACATCACAAGAGCGGTCTTCCACCCATTGCAGATTATCCGACTGATCAGGCGGCGTCCGATATGTCCGACTCTGCCTCAAGAATTCCCACAGGTATGGACAGCGATCTCGCTATCCGATTCCGATAGCCCTTATTGTACTTTAGACCCCGCTCGATGTTTTGGATTTCCTGAGCGGCAAGCCCGCACGCGACCGCGAGGTCCTCGATTGAATACCCAAGGTGCTCACGATAAGCGCGGATGATGTGGGTCCCCTGCGACATAGCCGTCAAGACTGGCTCGGGAATGCGCGAATCCTTCATAAACATCTCCAAGAAGATGGGAGCGCCTGACAAATCGGGAGATTTCCTCCCCGACCCTGGCGCACACCCAGCAAATCAAAAAAATGGACGTCCATTCGGCCGGACCGGCCTCATCCATGGAATGGGCCACTTGAAATTGGCAGCCGGGTCGGAATATGGCGGCTCACCTGCTTCTGATCAAGTTCTAAGAACCTGCCCGCCATGAGATGGCCTGATCGGCTGTAGCGCATTCGACCTGCGATCTTACACGACTCATTCTCCCCGATGGCTTTCTTGAACAGCAACTCGAACTCTCACTGACGCCTCCAGTGGCTATTCGCGGCACCGTCCACCCAGCCTCGCGGACGCTGATACCTTCGACCAATTTCCACCGCCGATGCAGCGAAGATGGACAAGCATCGCCACCTATAAAGGTTCACAATCATTCGACCGTGACCGATTTTGCGAGATTGCGCGGCTGGTCTACATCTGTGCCCATGAAGAGCGCCGTGTGGTAGGCAAGAAGCTGTATCGGCAGCGAGAAGATCATCGGCGCGATAATCTCGTCGACAGCCGGCAGCACGAGCGTGTGCATGGTGTCGAGTTTCGATGCGGCTGCCCCTTTTTCATCGGTGATGAGGATAATCCGCCCTCCACGGGCAGCCACTTCCTGCATGTTGGAGACGGTCTTGTCGAAAAAGCGATCATGGGGCGCGATGACGATCACTGGCATGTTGTCGTCTATCAATGCGATCGGACCGTGCTTCAATTCACCCGCCGCATAGCCCTCGGCATGGATGTAGGAAATCTCCTTGAGCTTCAGCGCACCTTCCATCGCTAGCGGGAAACTGGTGCCACGGCCGAGATACAGGACGTCACGACACTTTGACAGTTCGCGCGACAGGAACTCGATCTCCGGCTGGATGCTGTTGAGTACCTGGCCCATGACGCGCGGCACTTCGGCGAGGCTCCTGACGAGCGCCTGCAGCTCGTCTTCGGTTACGGTCCCGCGGGCTCTGGCGGCGCCGATGGCGAGTGCGGCTAGAACGGCAAGCTGGCAGGTAAACGCCTTGGTGGAGGCGACGCCGATCTCCGGTCCGGCAAGGATCGGGAAGACCGCATCGGCCTCCCGAGCGATGGTCGATTCGCAGGCATTGACGATAGCGCCAATTTTCAGCCCACGCTCCTTGCAGTACCTCAACGATGCGAGCGTATCAGCGGTTTCGCCGGACTGCGAAATGAAAAGAGCCGCCGACTGCGGCGACAACGGGATCTCGCGGTAACGGAATTCGGACGCAACGTCGATTTCAACTGTCAGGCGCGCATAGCGCTCGAACCAGTATTTTCCGATCAGTCCGGCGAGATAGGCGGTCCCGCAGGCCGAGATCGCCAAGCTCGGGATCCTGGCGAAATCGATGCCAGAAACCGTGTCGGCGCGATTCTCTATGATGTTGCTATAGTGACGGAGAGCATGGGCGATGACTTCGGGCTGCTCGTAGATTTCCTTCTCCATGAAGTGGCGATGAGTGCCCTTGTTGGCCAGATCGGCCGCGGCCGTGGAGGTATGGCGCGGACGCTCGACGGGATGGCCGTCGAAATCGAAGATATGGGCGCCCGAATTGCCGACAACGGCCCAGTCGCCCTCGATGAGATAGGTAATTTCATTGGTGAAGGGAGCGAGCGCGATCGCGTCGGAGCCCAGGAACATCTCGCCGTCGCCGTGACCGATCGCCAGCGGTGGTCCGTTGCGCGCCGCCATGATGGTCGACGGATCATCTTCGAAGAGGACGGCAAGCGCATAGGCGCCCCTGAGGCGTTTCAGCATGGCACGCATCGCCTCTTGCCGCCTCATGCCCTCCCGGCGGTGTCTTGCCAAGAGATGCGCGACGACCTCGGTGTCGGTATCGGTCTGGAACTCGGCGCCAGCCGCCGCCAATTCGTCCTTCAGCTCGGTGAAATTCTCGATGATCCCGTTATGGACGACGGCGACACCGTCGGTAAAGTGCGGGTGCGCATTGCGTTCCGTCGAGGCCCCATGGGTTGCCCAACGCGTGTGGCCGATGCCGATGTTGCCGCTCAGCGGCTCTTCCTTCAGTCTCCTCTCGAGATTGACGAGCTTGCCCTCGGCGCGCCGGCGGTGCAAGGCACCTTCGGTGATCGTCGCAACGCCGGCGGAATCATAGCCGCGATATTCCAAACGCTTCAATGCGTCGACCAACCGATCCGACACCGGCTGTTGCCCAACGATGCCAACAATCCCGCACATGTTCGTCTTCCATTCTTGCCGGCAGCTTCAGCCCACGCGAGACGGATACCCATCCGGTCGCTTTCATTGGGAGATCTTCTAGTAGTATTGGGTAATATTGGTATAATTGATTGTAGGGATAGCTATCATCCACCCCATGGATAAGACGCGTTTGGGGCCCTGATCTAACTTCCTCGTTGCGCCTGACGTCCTCATGACCGAACGCAAGCCCACACCCGCGGCACGAAGGAACAATCGGCCATGCGCGATCATCCCGGCCACGCACCTGACCACGAACCGCCGCCGCTCGTGGTCACGCGGTGATCGGCATGATCACACAGCACTGTAGTTAGGCAGCATCAGCGACGCATGGTCGGCATCATCATCATCGGCAACGTCGGCGCCGTCGGCATGATTCACGTTCGTCACGTTGATCATAATCATCGTCGCCGCCGATCTAGTTTCTGATTGCCTGCCGCTTTGACGCGGCTTTCGCCGGTAGAGCTTAGCCCGCGATGGCCTATCAATACGCTGTTAGTCGGCATGGCCGAAACCGAGAGTCAGGCGGCGCAGGCCACAGAGCACGTTCAGCGACCGTTTCAGTCAGCGCCGGCTTTGTCGGGGTTCGTAACGGTCATCAGGATTCTCGGGGCATGAATGCACTATCACGAAAGCGTTGGTTCTTAGTGCTTCGTCCGTATTACTCAAACCCGATTCCCGCAGCGGAAGAACTAGGCGCGTGTCACGTTTTGTACAAGGCACAATAGCAGTGAGAAATGGAGATTGATGCCTGCCCGTTTTCGGATAAACAATCACCGAGCTGTCACCCGAATTACATCAGGAACTGTCTATAGCCACCGCCCATCAGGTAGCGGCCACGTTGGATGGCGCGACGCACCTGATCGCGAAGATGGCTACCTGGATGAGACCAATCTTCTTCGACACGGCGTCTCCCGAACAGGGCAATGGCGATCTCCTGATGAGATGCTCCCGCAAGCGAGCCATCCAAAGCCTGGAGCACGATACGCAGACGCGCTCCGCGGGGTTCCGGCGGAAAGCAAGCAGCCGCCAGGCGGCCGCAACCATTGATGTCGTTCAGGAACTGAAGGGCAGCGACATGGAACTTCAGGTGCTGCGGCTGCACGATCGCGTCGACATATAGCCGCAACGGGCGGAGAACGGATGCACCGGAAAGGGCGATCTGCAGACTCCGGCAGTCCTCCCTCAGCAGCACGTGCTGCACGCCGGCAGGTGTCAGCAGGATGTCCTTGCAGCATGAGAGCGAAGGGAGATCAAGCGGTTCAAAATCGTGGTCGAGCCCAACCGGCTCCGCGGCCGCTCGTAGAATACGGGCGCAGTCGCGCGGATCCCAAAAGACCCTTGCCGACGTAGCGTCCGACTGTGGCGCGTCCGCGAAAAAGGAGGCTCCATTGTCTTAGGAAAGATGATCCTGTCGTCAACTCGATTATCTTCATGTCGGCCTGGGCTCCGACAATGTAGGCGGACGGTGCCATTTTGGCGTGGTCGCGCTGGAATTGTGGATTGCGCCGAAGAAACTCCCAGGCCCAGGCAGTGCGTGGCAATCGTCTGGCGTAGTGGTAAGCTTCGTGACGACGCCAGTCCGGCCAGCATACAAGACCGACCGTCGCTTCCTTGGGCAGACCAGCATCCTTCACGGCTCAGGTGTCCACAATGCCGCACGGGCCTAGAACCGGTTGCCACAGTACCGGTCCGCTCAGACGTCCCCTGCTGCGGATGCGCAAAAGGCTCGCGCGGGAAATCTCGAGAAACCCGGCCACCGCCTCCGTTTTGCCGACGGACTTGGGTTGTCCGATGCGCGACAATGGCCACGTCGCGAGGCGAAGGATCCGTTCCATGCGCGTGTCCGTAACCGTTACTATCCGGGTCAGATCCTTGGCCAAGCCGAACTCGATCATGCCCGCGAAGAGCTCGTAGGTTGCCTGGGCCAGTCCGCCCGCTGCCTTGGGCGCCGACGGAGGAAGATCGAGCGCGAAACGACTGCTCTCCCATATGTCGGAGGTCGAGGGCACGACGTCAGCACCCAGCAGCACCGGGAACGTGTCGCGCAACATTGTGGGTCCGGTGCTGGGCAAAAGACGCACGCAACCGCGAATTCGCCAGTCGGATCCCTTGAGGAGCAGATAGACAGGCTTCAGACCATCAAACGGGTCTGTTTCCATCTGGTCTTCGGTATCAACTTCCCAATCGAGCCTTTCCTTGAACACCCGAAACCTGAGCCCGTGCATCTCTTTGAGCTCGCTTGCGAACTCGTCGTAAAGGTCTGGTGTTATCAGCTGCATCATGGTCGCCTCCGTGCGGGATGTGTTCCCGCCATCGAAGGGCAAAGCCGGCAGCGATGCAGCCTGTAGAGGTTTACAGCTATCGTGGCCGACGAATCAGGATCTCGCCTGGCCGGAGGCAGCCAGTCGTGCAACGGCCTGGTTGATCGTTCGAACGCCAAGCTTTGCCTTGGCGTTTTCCAGATGAAAGGTCACGGTGCGCTTTGAGACGCCGAGAAGCTGGCTGATAACCCAAGCCGACTTGCCGCGCGCCGCCCATTTCAGGCACTCGAACTCCCGCGGGGTGAGCGTTACACCATCCACCACGCGATCGTCGGCGAGCCTGCGCCGGACATGGATATGAAAGTTGATGGCCACCAGCTGCAATGCTTTTTCGTAACGTGTCAGTGACCGCAACAGAGGCGGGCGGGACTCGTCGGAAGCAAAGGTCAGGGCAGCAAACCGGCCGCAATGATCATGTATGGATATCGTCAGGCCGCCGCGGATGCCAAACTCAGCCGCACTCTCCAGAATTTGTTGCTGCGAATTCGGCAGACAGTGCCGAGCGCGATCCACACCCCAATCAAAGGTATCCCAGCCTTGCAGCCCGCGCAGGATGACCGGATCAAGACTGTGGTACCGCTGTTGCAGATAACGTGATGTCCAGGATGAAGGATAGTTTGAGATCAATTGCGGGGCGTCGCCGGGGGCCGACGGGTAAGTGAAATAGGCGAATAGCGGAAAATCGAAGCCGGCTGCAGCGGATGCCATTGCCTCACGGAGATCGGCAGCATCAACACTTGCAGACAGTTGCTCGACGAAGTTCTCAAACACGCGATGCATTTGCGCTTTGCGTAACCTCCGTGATCGCTCGATGCCAGGCAGAGACCTTGTTTTAAACGATCCCGGACGGATACAGCGCGTGCCGAGAACCCCGTTAATCTGTTGAAACCCGTGATATTCTGACGTTGTCTATGAGCCGTGTGCCGCCGAGCCAGGCCGCGACAAGCAAGCGTGCAGGTCGGTCAAGGCTTGTCATGGGTCGCAAATCTGCCTCGTCGCGAAGTTCCAGGTATTCGACCTCGCGATAGCCCGCAGCCAGAATTGCTGCGCGCGCTTCGGCAAGCGTTGGCAGGACGGGCGAGCCGCGGGCAAGCCGCTCAGCCGTCTCGAGCAAGACCGATGGTAGCTTGGGGGCAACAACACGCTCTACTGGCGAGAGCCGGACATTGCGCGATGATAGTGCAAGACCGTCGGCTTCGCGGACTGTCGGACAAGGAACAATGGTGATTGGAATATCCAGGTCCCGGGCCATACGCCTGACTAGCTGAAGCTGCTGAAAGTCCTTTTCGCCAAAGAAGCCGAAGTCAGCGCTGGTCTGCAGGAAGAGCTTGGCGACGACGGTCGCCACGCCATCGAAATGTCCCGGCCGGAAGGCACCGCACAGGCCCTCGCTGACACCGGACACCGAAACGGTCGTGGCGAAGGCCGCCGGATACATTTCCTCTGCATCCGGCGCATAAAGCAGGTGCGCGCCAAGCGGTGCCAGCTTGGCGGCATCCTCGTCCTCGGTGCTCGGATACGCGGCGAGATCGGCTTGGCTATCGAATTGCTTCGGGTTGACGAAGAGCGTCACGATCACCCGGTCGGCCTTCTCGAGTGCCGCGCGCACCAGGCTGAGATGGCCCTCATGCAGGACGCCCATCGTTGGCACCACGGCAATCCTCACGCCCTCGCGGCGCCATGCGGCGATGATTTGGCGAAGCTGGGGAACGCTCCTCACAATCGGCACGCTCACGCTGCTTCTCCGCTCTTGGTGGCGTCCGCGTCGGCGGGCTTGCGCGCATCGGCAAACACGTGCTCGGCGGCCGGAAACTGGCGCTCCTTCACTTCCCGCGCATAGGCCGCGATCGCAGCCGCAGCGGCCTCCCCCATTTCAGCATAGCGCTTGACGAATTTGGGCCGGAAGTCGCCGAAGAGGCCCAGCATGTCGTCGACGACGAGAATCTGGCCGTCACAGGCTGCCGAGGCACCGATGCCAATGGTCGGGGTCGCCACCTCCCCGGTGATCCGGCGGGCGAGCGCCTCGGGAACCTTCTCCAGCACGACCGCAAAGGCGCCCGCTTCGCTCACCGCAAGCGCGTCGCGCCTGATGCGCTCGGCATCCCCGCCTCTGCCCTGCACACGGTAGCCACCGATGGTGTTGATCGCCTGCGGCGTCAAGCCGACATGGGCCATGACCGGCACGCCGCGCGCGGCGAGGAAGCCGATCGTCTCTGCCATCGTTTCGCCGCCTTCGAGCTTGACGGCCGCGCAGCCGGTCTCGGCCATGACGCGCGCGGCATTGCGGAAAGCCTGCTCGGGGCTTTCCTCGAAGGAACCGAACGGCAGGTCGACGACCATCAGCGCCTGCTCGAGGCCACGGCGCACGGCCTGGCCGTGCGTGATCATCATCTCCAGCGTCACACCGAGCGTCGAGGGCAGGCCGTGGAGAACCATGCCGACGCTGTCGCCGACCAGCACCACATCGCAATGGGGATCGACAAGCCGGGCGACTGGCGTCGTGTAGGCGGTAAGGCAGACGAGCGGCGTCCCACCTTTGCGCGAACGAATATCCGGCGGTGTGATCGCCTTGGTGTCACCAAACGCACTCAATGGACCCTCCTTCCCCAACGTTACCAACCGCGGGTGTCGCGTTTGCCACATTTTTGTGCAAGTGCGAAGAGCTAAAAATGGCCGTGCAGCTGTGCGGTGTTGACGTGCGGACAGGCGCGCTTACACTTAAATCGATTCAGGCGCCCCCGAGCTGGCCAACCACTTTCGCGACATGGACGATCAGGCAAAAGGACCCAGGAAAGACAGAGCCGCCGTCAAGGCCGACGAAGTCAAAGTGGACCTGATCGCCTTTGTCGTCGCCGTAAACGACAGTGAACCCTGTGTCCTCACCATCGGCCAGGCGGACACCCTGCCCTCCGGACCATTTGCGCTTGAGCACCGATCGCTGCAATCCGGTTTGAGGGGGTGGGTCGAGCAGCAGACCGGCCATCCGCTGGGGTATATTGAGCAACTCTACACCTTCGCGGATCGGGATCGCATCGGCGCCGAGCGCCAGCAGCGCGTCATCTCCATCAGCTATCTCGCATTGACCCGCAAGGAACAGGCAGCTGGCTCGCCCAAGTGCGGCTGGCAGAGCTGGTATGAATATTTTCCATGGGAGGACCACCGCTCCGGCACGCCTCCGGTCGTGCTGGACGTTCTGCGACCGCGCCTGATTGAATGGGCAGACGGCGTCAGCGACGCGGCCACGCGACGTGAACGCTGGCAGCGGGCGACGATAGCCTTCGGCTTCGACGACCGCCTTTGGAACGAGGAACTCACGCTTCAACGCTATGAGTTAGTCTACGAAGCAGGCCTGGTCCAAGAGGCCGGAAGCGGACGGGACGCGACGCTGCCTCCGCTGGTGCCCAGCAAGTCTATGGTCGCCGATCATCGCCGCATCGTGGCGACCGGCATTGCGCGGCTGCGCTCCAAGATCAAATACCGGCCGGTCGTCTTTGAGCTGATGCCGCCGGTCTTCACGCTTTTGCAGCTGCAGCGAACCGTGGAGGCGCTTGCCGGCAGGCTCGTGCGTAAGCCGAACTTTCGCCGGCTGATCGAGCAGCAGGAGCTGGTCGAAGAGACCGGAGAGGCAACCGCGGAGACCGGCGGCCGGCCAGCGAAGCTTTACCGGTTCCGCCACGCCGTTCTCGACGAGAGGGTCATCGCCGGGACAAAATTGCCGCTGGCGCGGGGTTGACATCGCTTATACTCACAGCAAGTATATGCTGGTTATTTTCAACTAGAGTATAAGCTGGAGGGGTCGATGAGCGCCATGCTGCCTGCGACCGCGTTTCTCTACGAGCGCGTCCGACGAGTGATCCCGCCGATCGAATGGCCGGCTTTCGTCGAGGATATCGAGGCGATCCTTGCACTGAAGCGCGAGCGCAACGCCATCATCCTGGCGCACAACTATCAGACCCCCGAGATCTTCCATTGCGTGGCCGACATCGTCGGCGACAGCTTGGCACTGGCCCGCACGGCTGCGACGATCGAGGCGCAAGTCATCGTGCTGGCCGGCGTACATTTCATGGCCGAAACGGCCAAGCTGCTCAATCCGCAAAAGACGGTGCTCATTCCCGACCTGCGGGCAGGCTGTTCGTTGGCGGAATCGATCACGGCAGAAGACGTGCGCTTGATGCGCCAGCGTTATCCCGGCGTGCCGATCATCACTTATGTCAACACGTCGGCCGAAGTGAAAGCCGAGTCGGATATCTGCTGTACATCCGGCAACGCCAAGGCGGTCGTCCAATCCCTTGGCGTTCCCCAGGTGATCATGTTGCCGGACGAATATCTGGCCCAGAATATCGCCGCCCAGACCGATGTGCAGATCATCGCCTGGAAAGGGCATTGCGAGGTGCATGAGCGCTTTACACCGGCCGACATCCGCGAGTTGCGCGAAAGCCATCCCGGCGTGATCGTGCTCGCGCATCCCGAATGCCCTCCCGACGTCGTGGCTGAAGCAGATTTTTCCGGCTCGACCGCTGCCATGTCCGACTATGTCGAGAGGCAAAGGCCGGCACGTGTCGTGCTGATGACGGAATGTTCGATGAGCGACAACGTCGCGTTAGCGCACCCAGAGGTCGAGTTCATCCGGCCCTGCAATTTGTGCCCTCACATGAAGCGGATCACGCTTGCCAACATCCGCATGGCGCTCGAGCAGAACCACCATGTCGTAACCATCGAACCCGGGATCGCCGGGCGCGCGCGGCTTGCGGTCGAACGGATGCTGGCAATTTGAGCGCCGATGTCCGCAGCTTCTTCGGGCGGCCCATCATCATCGGCGGCGGCATCGCCGGATTGATGACCGCGCTTCAACTGGCGCCGGAGCCGGTGCTGCTTCTGTCCAGGACGCTGCTGGGAGCTGACAATTCGAGCACCTGGGCACAGGGTGGTCTGGCTGCAAATTTCGGCGAAGACGACGATCCGGCACTGCACCTGGCCGATACGCTTGCCGCCGGGGATGGTCTCTGCGACACAGACGTGGCGAGCCGCATCCTCCAAGCCGCGCCCAAGGCGATAGAGGGGCTTGCGGGCTTTGGGGTTCCCTTCGACCGTACGCCGAAAGGATCACTGTGCCTCGGATTGGAGGCCGCACACAGCCGACGTCGCATCGTTCATGCGCATGGTGACGGCACCGGGCGTGAGATCATGCGTGCCCTGATCGCGGCTGTGCGTTCCACTCCGTCGATTGTTGTCGTGGAGGGGGTGGAAGCGCGCCGGCTGGCGGTGCGAGAGAATGCGATCCGAGGCGTCTGGGCGAGCGGTTCGATAGGACCTGTCTTCTTCGGCTCACGGCGGGTCGTCCTCGCCACCGGTGGGATCGGGGGACTGTTTCTCGACACCACCAATCCTTGGGGCAGTTACGGACAGGGCCTGGCGCTTGCGGCCCGCGCTGGAGCTGTCCTTGCCGACCTCGAGTTCATCCAGTTCCACCCGACCGCGCTTGACGGCCCGGAACGCCCTATGGTGCTGGTCAGCGAGGCCGTCCGCGGCGAAGGTGCTGCCCTGATCGACGAAACCGGCCAGGCTTTTCTCCAGAGCGTGCCAGGGGCGGAACTTGCGCCTCGTGATGTCTTGGCGCGCGCCGTCTGGAACCATCTTGCCAACGGCCACCGTGTTTTTCTCGACGCGCGGCAACGGCCTGGCCCGGAATTTGCTCGACACTTCCCGACAATCGCATCAGCCTGTCGTGGAGCCGGCATCAATCCCGCGCGCGATCTCATCCCCATTCGTCCGGCCCAACACTACCACATGGGTGGCGTTGCCGTGGACGGCTCCGGTAGGACCTCCGTCAAGGGGCTGTGGGCCTGCGGCGAAGTCGCTTCGACAGGACTGCATGGCGCCAACAGGCTCGCCAGCAATTCCTTGACCGAGGCCGTCGTGTGCGCGCGCTGGGTCGCTGAAAGTGTCGCCGGAACGCCTGCTCGCAGAACAAAGCCTGCGTTTGCGGACGTTTACCCATCGCCCGCGCCGACACCCGTGCGTGTTTTCCTGTCGCGCGCACTCGGCATCGTCCGGGATGGTGAAGGTTTGAAAGCAGCCGCACGTGCCTTATTGCCGCTCGCCGAAAGCAAGGACGCGGCCTCGGATGCGGCGGCTGTCGGGCTAATGATCGCGGTTGCCGCCTTGTTGCGCCAAGAAAGCCGCGGCGCTCATTACCGGACAGATTTTCCTCATCATGCGACTGTCGCCCGACGGTCCGAAATCACCCTCGAAGCCGCCCTGGCCGCTGCGCGGGAACTCGGAAACTCGCCAAGCCTCGAAGGGGCAAAGTGATGACGCTCTCACCGCTTCCCACGGTCATGCTTGAGCCGCTTGTAAGGGCAGCTCTTCTTGAAGACCTTGGCAGAGCCGGCGACTTGACCACGGAGGCCATCGTGCCGAAGGCACACCAAGCGGGAACCGTGCTGGCGGCGCGCCAGTCCGGAGTTGTCGCCGGCCTCGATCTGGCGATGCTCGCTTTCCGCTTGATTGATCCTGATGTCGAAATCTCGGTGGAGCGGGCAGACGGCTGCAATGTCATGGATGGAGAGGTCATTGCAACGGTGAGTGGTCCGGCCCGGGCCATTCTCACAGCCGAACGGACGGCGCTCAATTTTCTCTGTCATCTGAGCGGCATCGCTACAGCAACGGCATCGATCGTCGCTGCGGTTCGTGGATATGGCGCGAAGATCGTCTGCACGCGCAAGACGACGCCCGGATTGCGGGCAGTCGAAAAATATGCCGTGCGCGCAGGTGGCGGATCCAATCACCGCTTCGGCCTCGACGACGCAATTCTGATCAAGGACAACCACATCGCCATCGCAGGCGGCGTTCGCCCGGCGCTCGAGCGAGCACGACGACGGGCCGGTCATCTCGTCAAGATCGAAGTCGAGGTCGATACGCTGGCCCAGTTGGAGGAGGTACTTGGCTTCGCTCCCGATGCGGTTCTGCTCGACAACATGTCCCTCGCCGATCTTCGCCGCGCCGTCGCAATCGTTGGCGGCCGTGCTATCACCGAGGCTTCTGGCGGGATCGCATCCGATACAGCGCGAGCGATTGCCGCGACCGGCGTTGATCTGATTTCAGTCGGCCGACTGACCCACAGCGCGCCGATCCTGGATATCGGCCTCGACTATTGGGGCCCATGATTGCCTGAGGGACGAACAGGATCGAATCAACTGTCCTTTCCGATCGTCATCAATCAGACAGCAAAGCAAGGCAGAACCGGAGGAACAGCATGGACATGCAAACAGCCAGTCCAACGCAGACATCGCCACAGGCTCAATCCCCTGACCCTGGAGCGTGGACCCTGGAGAAGGCTCGGGCACTTCACGATGCCCCCTTCAACAATCTCCTCTTCCTCGCGCAAACCGTGCACCGCCAGAATTTCGATCCAAACAAGGTCCAGCTCAGCCGGCTGCTCAGCATCAAGACGGGCGGATGCCCGGAGGATTGCGGCTATTGCAGCCAGTCGGCGCAGCACGAGACCGGCCTGAAGGCGTCGAAGCTGATGGAGGTCCGGCACGTCGTCGCCGAAGCGAAGAAAGCGCGTGACGCCGGCGCCACCCGCTATTGCATGGGCGCGGCCTGGCGAAACCCCAAGGCGCGCGACATGGATGCGGTGGTGGCGATGGTCGAAGGCGTCAAGGCGCTGGGCATGGAGACCTGCATGACGCTCGGCATGCTCGATCTTGAGCAAGCCGCTCGACTGAAGCAGGCTGGTCTCGACTTTTACAACCACAACATCGATACATCGGAACGCTACTATAGCGAGATCATCAGCACGCGCAGCTTTGCCGAGCGGCTCGAGACGCTCGAGCACGTTCGCCAATCCGGCATCAAGGTCTGCTGCGGCGGCATTGTCGGCATGGGCGAGGAGCCGGTGGACCGGATCGGCATGCTGGTGACGCTGGCCAACCTGCCGGAACATCCGCAAAGCGTTCCGATCAACATGCTGATCCCGATCCCCGGCACCCCGCTTGCCGAAGCCAAGCCGATCGAGCCGATCGAATTCGTGCGCGTAATCGCGCTGGCGCGCATCATGATGCCGAAATCGCATATCCGTCTTTCCGCCGGCCGTACCGCCATGACCGACGAGATGCAGGCGCTGTGCTTTTTTGCCGGCGCCAACTCGATCTTCGTCGGCGACACGCTGCTGACGGCGGACAATCCCGGTGAGGACAAGGATACCCTGCTGTTCCGGCGCCTTGGCATCGAGCCGATGGAACTCGAGGCGCAATGAACGGGGCACCGCTTGCCCGCTATGAGGCGACCTTGCAGGGACTGGCGCGCAAGGACCGGCTGCGGACGCTGAAGCCGCGCGCCGGGCGCGACTTCTCGTCGAACGACTATCTCGGGCTTGCCGCCTCCAAAAGACTTGGCGAAGCGGTTGCGGCGGCGATTGCGCGTGGCACGCCGGTTGGCGCCACCGGGTCGCGGCTGTTGCGCGGCAATGCGCCGGAACACGAGCAGCTCGAGGCAGACGCGGCGGCATTCTTTGGAGCCGACCGCGCGCTGTTCTTCGGCAGCGGCTACATCGCCAACTTCGCTCTGCTGACCGCGCTGCCGCAGAAGGGCGACCTTTTGGTCCTCGATGAGCTCGCCCATGCCAGCATGCATGAGGGTGCGCAGGCCGGGCGCGCACAGTTCGTGCTGGCCGCGCACAACGACGCCAACGCTGTCGACGATGCGATCACGCGTTGGCGCGCCGAAGGCGGCATGGGATGCATCTGGATTGCGGTGGAAAGCCTTTACAGCATGGATGGCGACTGCGCGCCTTTGGAGAGCCTGGCCGCGCTTGCCGATCGGCACAACGCATTCATCGTCATTGACGAGGCGCACGCGACCGGCGTCTGGGGACCGGACGGCCGGGGGCTGGCCGCCGCTTTCGAGGGCCGCGACAACATCGTCGCGCTCCACACCTGCGGCAAGGCGCTCGGCGCATCTGGTGGGCTCGTGACCGGGCCGAGGACACTGTGCGAGTATCTGATCAACCGTTGCCGGCCATTCATCTACGCCACCGCGCCCTCGCCGCTCATGGCGGTCGCGGCGCGCGAAGCGCTCGCAATGCTCGCCGACGAGCCTAGGCGGCGTTTTCAGCTGCATGAACGCGTCGCCCTCGCAGGCCGCCAATTGGTCGATCGCTGCGGCGTGATACCAAGTGGCTCTCAGATCCAGCCCTTGGTGATCGGCGATGTCAGGCGCACCATGGCAGTGGCGGCGCGCCTGCAGGCCCGCGGCTTCGACATACGCGGCATTCGTCCGCCGACCGTGCCCGAGGGCACGTCGCGGCTGCGCATTTCGCTGACGCTCAACGTCGACGAAGCCGACATTTCGGCCATGGTCGAGGCGCTCGCCGAAGTGTTGGCCACGGCATGACCAGGCGCATCGTCATCACCGGAACAGACACCGGAATTGGCAAGACGGTGTTTTCGGCCGGGCTTGCCGGCCTGCTTGACGGTTTCTACTGGAAGCCGGTGCAATCGGGCCTCGACGGCGAGACCGACAGCGAGGCGGTTGCGCGACTTGCCGGGCTGCCGTCGGGGCGCGTGCTGCCGGAAGCCTACCGCTTGAAGAGCCCGCTTTCGCCGCATCGTTCGGCCGAAATCGACGACGTTTCGATCGAGGCTGCCGATCTTTCGTTTCCGGTCCTGCCGACACCGCTCGTCATCGAAGGCGCCGGCGGGCTGATGGTGCCGCTGAACCGCCGGACAAGGTTCATCGACATATTCGAGCAATGGCAATTGCCGGTCATTCTGTGCGCCCGCACCGCGCTCGGAACAATCAATCACACCCTGCTGTCGATCGAAGCCCTGCGGGCGCGCGCTATCCCGCTGGCTGGCATCGCCTTCATCGGCGATGAGATGACCGATACGCAACGGACGATCGTGGAATTCGGCGACGTGCCGCAACTCGGCAGGCTGCCGCACCTCGATCCGCTGACGGATAAAACGCTGAGACAAGCGATGATTGCCGGCTTCGACCTCGCTTTGATTGCCGGAGGCGAATGATGACGCAATCCCGTGTGTGGCATCCCTTCACCCAGCACGCGCTCGAGCCGGCGATCCCTGAAATCGTCCTGACTGAAGGCGCCTACCTCCACAAAGCCAATGGCGCGCGCATTCTGGACGCCATTTCCTCCTGGTGGGTCGTCACACATGGCCACCGCCACCCCAGCATTATGAAGGCAATCGAGACGACCGCCTCGAGCCTCGACCAGATCATCTTCGCAGGTTTCACGCACGAGCCTGCCGAATGCTTGGCCAAGGCGCTTGTCGGACTCGCTCCCGCCGGACTCGACTGGGTGTTCTATTCCGACAGCGGCTCGACCAGCGTCGAAGTCGCGCTGAAGATGGCCCTCGGCTATTTCCGCAACATCGGCGCGCCGCGCTCGCGCATCGTCGTGATGGAACATAGCTACCATGGCGACACCATCGGCGCGATGAGCGTCGGCGCCCGCGGCGTGTTCAACGCCCCCTATGAGCCTTTGCTGTTCGAGGTCGACACCATCCCCTTCCCGGCGGCCGGGCGGGAGCAGGAGACGCTGGATCGGTTCGAAGCAGTCTCCCGCGACCGGCGCCCCGCTGCGCTGATCGTCGAGCCGCTGGTGCTTGGCGCCGGCGGCATGCTGATGTATCCGGCCTGGGTTCTCACCGAATTGAAGAAGATCGCCGAAGCCTCCGGCACGCTGCTGATCGCCGACGAGGTGATGACAGGCTGGGGACGAACCGGAACCATGTTCGCCTGCGAGCAGGCGTCGATCTCTCCTGATATCCTTTGCACCTCCAAAGGCTTGACCGGCGGCGTGATCCCGCTGGCGGCCACGCTTGCCACCGATGCGATCTTCCAGGCTCATTATTCAGCGGATCGCAAGAAGACGTTTTTCCACTCGAGTTCCTACACGGCCAATCCGATTGCCTGCGCGGCAGCACTCGCCAATGTCGAGATCTGGCGTGACGAGCCGGTGGCCGAGCGGATCGCGGCCTTGAGCGAGAGACAGGCCGCCGGGTTTCGACGCTTTCGCGACAATGCCAACTTCACCGACAGTCGCGCGATCGGCACGATCCTGGCTCTCGACCTGCGCGCCGGCTCTGCCGGCTATCTGGCCGAGATCGGACCTAAGCTGCGGGCCTTTTTCCTCGAGCTCGGCCTGCTTGTGCGCCCGCTCGGCAATGTCCTTTATCTCCTGCCGCCCTATTGCGTCACCGGCGACGAGCTCTATCGGCTCCATGACGCGATCGAGGAGGCCGGCGAACGCTTCGGCTCAAAGCCATGAGCAGGTTGTCGCGCCTTCTCGGGTTTGGCCATCATGCGCCTGGGCGAAAGGTGGCGAATGCCGAAATCGAGACCAATCTCGGCCTCGAACCGGGCTGGATCGAGCGGCGTACTGGAATCCGGTCGCGCTTCTGGGCAACGGACGAAGACACGCTGTCTGGTCTTGCTGCGCAGGCCGGCGCGATGGCGCTGGCCAGCGCCGGCATTGCGCGCCACGACATCGGTCTGCTGCTGCTTGCCACCTCGACGCCCGATCACCTCCTGCCGCCCAGCGCGCCCCTGGTCGCACATCGGCTGGGGCTCGGCCGCGCCGGCGCGATCGATCTCACCGGCGCCTGCGCCGGCTTCATCTATGCGCTGATGTTTGCGGACGGATTTACCCGCCTGCACGGCAAAGCGAGCCTTATTATCGCCGCCAATATCCTCAGCCGCCGCATCAATCCCTCTGAGCGCGCCAGCGCCGTGCTGTTTGCCGATGCCGCCGGCGCCCTCGTGATCGGTCCCTGCGAGGATACTGATCGGGGGATTCTCGGTGCCTCCGTGGATTCGGACGGCTCGCGATACGGGCTGATCCAGATTCCCGCAGGAGGAAGCAACAAGCCGTTCCACGGTGACCTCGACCTCGCGCAAACCCGAATGACGATGACCGACGGCCGCGAAGTGTTCGCAAAGGCCGTCGAGATGATGACCGATTGCTCGATAAGCGCGCTAGCCGCTGCCGGAGTGCGACCACAGGATGTCGACCGGTTCGTGCCGCATCAGGCCAATGCTCGCATTTTCGATGCGGTCGGGCGAAACCTCGGCGTTGCCGATCACCTGATCGTCAAAACGATCGCCGAATATGGCAACTCTTCCGCCGCGACGATCCCGCTCTCACTGTCGCTCGCCAATCAAGCGGAGCCGTTTCGGCCGGGCGAGAAAATACTCCTGGCGGCGGCAGGTGCGGGACTCAGCGGCGGGGCGCTCGTAGTCGGGATTTAGCCCAGCGAAGCTGCTCAACATCAGGACTGACTTTGTGAGATGAATAGGACAACGGGACCAATGCGAAAATAGTCGCCGGCAAGCTGCACGGCATCCACGTCACCGAGCAAAGCTCAACTACCACGGTTCGATACTGCTCGACCCTGACCACGCCAAGAACCCGGGATCCTGCCAATGGATTCGTGGAGACATGGAGCAAGACTTCCGGCGCACGAATCTCGACCTATGTCATCCTCGGCGAGCGCGGCTCTCGATGCTGCATCCTCAACGGCGCGGCCGCCCGGAACCTGCCAGCCCACTCCATCCATCTGGACGAAGCGCACATTCCTGTCTGAAGCCGCGGATCGTTACGTTCGTCATCAACAATGTCGTCGGCTTCTCGCCGATGGCAATGCGCTGACGCGGACGGCGTTGACGATTACATCGGCAGGGGCGCTTCAGCAGAACTTTCGCCGGTTGATGGAGCAGCAGGAACTGGTGGAGGAGACCGGCGAAATTGCTTTTGATACCGGCGGTCGGCCGGCGAAGCTTTATCGCTTCCGCCACCATGTCCTCGACGAAACGGCTGTCGCCCGGACAAAATTGCCGCTGGCGCGGGCTTGACATCCTTTATACTCAACGTAGAAATATACCCTTATAATCAATTCGATTATAACGAGAAATTCATTCGCAAGTCCGAACCCGCGGTCTCGCTCGGGAAGCCCGTATGAGTGGATCGAAGTGATCTTGGAAATGAAACGCCCGAGGACGGGCTTTCAACCTTTGTCGTGAAGGAGGTGCCGCGCGAGTGGGCCAATGCCTTGCGGCAACGGTGAAGGATGTATACCACCAGTAAACGCGTGCGTCAAAGTCGCTGTCGAATGTACAGTTCGTCTAAATGTGCGATACGTTCGATTTGTGCAAGTAACACTTGGAAAAGTGTTGCATAAAAGAAACGTCTAATTATATAAAGCTGGCAAGCTAAACTTTAAACTTGCACAAATGAGCGTCGCGGATAGCGTCCCACTGTGAAGCGTGCACTGCGATGTGCGTCTGTTTCGATCGTGGGGGCAAGACGGTCGTCCATTGATGTTCTTCCCTTTTTTATTGAGAGGCAAAAGTTGAAGCCGCAAGACGGCTGCTAGGTTGCGCGCATACGAAAACGCAACACATCGCCGTCCCCCAAACTTCATGTCTTCAACGCTCTTTCGGAGGCTTGCTGAGGGAATGCTATTGGGAAAGCCAGATATGTCCGCGTCGAGTGATCTTGGGGATGAAAAGCGCAAGACCGAGCTTTCAAGCTTTGTCATGAGGGAGGTGCAGCGCATTCTTGCCCAATGCGATGAGGCGAAGCAGGGTGACAAGGCTGCCGTTGCGCCTTCGGGTTCTCCTTCCAACGAATTGACCGCCGTGGCCGCCGAATTTCTTGGTAGGCTCGAGGCCGAAGCAGCGCGACGGCTAAACGCCCAGGCGGGTGAGATCGCTTCGCGACCACGGGCAGCCGATCATCCGCTCGGGCATCCGGTTCTGAAAGATTGCCCGAGAGAAGGCGCGCGCATTGCAGAATGGGCCGGTCCAGTTGCGGGGTCGACGCATCTCGAGAGACGTTTTGGAATACCGCGGTCCACTTTGTACTGGTGGCAGCGACACAATGATGTGGTTGCCTTTCGGAGAGGCTCCCGGAAGCATGTATTTCCCCTAGCTCAGTTCATCGACGGCAGGCCTATGCCCGGAATCAGGCAGGTCCTTTCCTCGATCTCCGATCCCAGACTGGCTTGGCTGTGGCTGATCAGCCCCTCGCCTCTTCTCAAGGGTCGCGTCCCTATCGAATTGCTCAGAGAAGGTATGAACACAGAAGTTGTTTCATCCGCCGCCCAGGCTGTTTCTCTGATTGAATCTATCTGACAATTGGCCGGATGCCGATGGCTTTCCGCGCATTATGTAAGTGAGCACAAGCAGATGTACCAATTGTGCGATTTGTTCAAATGTACAGTTGTTCAATTTGTGCAAGTAATACAATGGATTTAGTGACAATAATGCAACGGATACTTCTATATATGGTTGGCAAACGGAATTTGAACTTGCACTAATTCGCCCGGTGAATAGCGTTCGAGCCGGGAAGGATGCATTGCGATGCGCATCTTTTTCGATCGTGGGGACAGGGAGCGGTTCGTCCATCGACGTCCTCGCCCCTTTCAAAATCATTGAATGGAGATCAAGTATGAACATCAAGAGCCTTCTTCTCGGCTCAGCTGCGGCTCTGATCGCAGCTTCCGGTGCTCGCGCCGCCGACGCGGTGACGGTCGCCGAGCCGGAACCGGCAGAATACGTCAAGATCTGCGACGTATATGGCTCGGGCTACTTCTACATCCCCGGCACCGAAACCTGCCTGCGCATCGGCGGCTATGTCCGTTACGACATCAGCGCTGGCGACGTTGGCTCCTACGATGGGGCGCGGACCCACGACGTCCAAGACGGCAGCGACCAGGGCACCTGGCGCAAGAACGCCCGCTTTGACCTAAGGACTTGGACCGGCCAGGAAACCGAACTCGGTACTTTGAAGACATACACCGAGACCAAATTCAATTTCGGTAACCGCAACGCCTATTCGGGTCCCGACAGTCCCCAGAACTATGCCTTCAACAGGGGCATCACACTGAACTTCGCCTGGATCCAACTCGGTGGCCTTCGCGTCGGCAAGGACGAATCGGCCTTCGATACGTTTATCGGCTATGCCGGCAACGTCCTCAACGATACGCTCGTTCCCTACGGTGATTTCGACACCAACGTCGTGCAGTACTACTTCGACGCCGGCAATGGCTTCTCCGCCGTGGTATCGCTCGAAGAGGGGTCTGGCGTCGTCGGCACGATCGACAGCTACGTTCCGCATCTTGTCGGCGGCGTGAAGTACACGCAGGGCTGGGGCGCCATCACCGGCGTCGTGGCTTACGACAGCAACTACGAAGAGGTAGCCGGCAAGGTCCGCTTGGATGTAAACGCCACCAACGAACTGTCGCTGTTCATTGTGGCTGGCTATGGGACCGACGACAACCTAACCGATGGGACCTACGCTATTCCTGCCGGCGGTCGCGGCTTCTACAAGCAGTGGGGTGGCAACTGGGCCGTCTGGGGCGGCGGCACCTACAAGTTCAACGAGAAGACCTCTTTCAACCTTCAGGCGGCGTATGACGAGTGGAAGAACCTCGGCATCGCCGCCAATGTCGCCTACGATATCGTTCCTGGTCTGACGATCACGGCCGAAGTCGACTATCTCCACGCTGGCAAGTTCGGGGATGTGGACTTCTCTAACTGGACCAATGCCGACAAGAAGAACAGCGTCGGCGGTCTCCTCCGCTTCCAGCGCTCGTTCTGAGGATTGAAGAGCCCGTTGCCGCGTTCGAAGCAGTAACTGTGAGCCTAATTTGCGGCTGAACCATTGTGTGAGGCTTGTAGAGGCTTTCGGCGAATTGCTTGATCACGGACCTCCAATCCGAGCATTTCGTCGATGAGAAGGGCGCCCTGTTCCCGGGCGCCCTTTTTTAAGCGTTATCATCAGACTCTCTCCCGGGGAAACTGTGGGTAAGAAACAACGCATCGTCCTGCAGGCAGCTGTTTTGGCGTCTGCCTTTGGCTTTTTTTTGCTGATCCTGATCCTGCAGATGGTCAGTTTTTTGGTTGACTAGGCACGCGCAAGCGGGAGGAATCGCGCAGAGACACACGGAAGTTTTTTTCGCCAGCGAAACCCCGACGACCTGATGGGAGTCGCGCCAGCAGGGTGGGTGCCACGTCCGGTGCCACGGACCATGCGAGATGCCGATTGTTGGCGCGTCTGTCAGTTCGCGCGGCCATATTCATTCTGGTGCCGATCTGTTGCCTTTTCTGCTTTTCCCATGCGTTTTAGACCGAGCCATTTGTGAAGCGGGCGGTCAATGGATCTGCGCCTCGCGATTGCCTGCCGTTGCCTGGTTGATCTGGGCGGCATAATCCGAGAGCGAAGGCTGCAACCGCGGTTCGAATTGCGCGAAGTTGAACCGGACTTCATCCGCCGCAGGAACTGGTGGGTTGCGCCGGGAAAGCCGGCGACCATCACAAGGTCGCCTTCCTTGACGCCTTCACAGGCTATGGGTAGCCAACTCTTCGGCCGGTAAGGCACATTGTCGCGCGCATATGGCCGGGAGGAACCATCAGGAGCGACATAGGCGCGATAAAAGCCGAAGTCGCCTGTGTGGCGCGGCCACATCCAATTGTCCGTTTCGCCGCCGAAGGTTACCGATGCCGAGCGCGGGCGCATAGACAAGGCGCACGTCCTCGATTTCGAGCTTCTGCTGGAGATAGTAGGAGGCGCCGCCATAATAGGCCCCTACGTCGCAGCGGCGATTGGGCTGTCCTTCACATGCGGCGATCAGGGCCTTGCGGTTCGTGGCGAGCCGCTCATAGCGGGCAAACTCATTCAGCTTGTCCGAGACGCCCTTGAGCATTTCGGCGGTCACATCCCGCATGTCCTCGATCACATAGATTCGGCTGCCTGGCGCCGCGGGCAATTCTTCACCCAGGGCTCTTCGCCAGAAACCCGTCTGTGAGATAGTCCGGGCCCTCCTTGCTGTGGTATTGGATGGATTCGAACACGCAGTGATGATTGGTTGCGACCAGCCCTTGTGGACTGACGAACGAGGCGGAGCATCCGCCCAGTGATACGATCGCGTTGAGCGGGTCAGCGTCCAGACGGCCCAGCTGGGCGGGATCGATCTGGAGCCCATCCGCGCGCATGGCCGCGCCCACTTCCGCAGTCTGGCCCGGCATCCACATACCTTCGTCCGCCGACGTAGCCGTGACCGTCCAGAGCAAGGCGATGGCAGTTGCTTTGGCCAAACATTTCAAATTCGAGTTCATGCTGACTGTCGCTCTCATCTTGCCTGCTGTTCTCCGCAGATTGGATTGGTGACTATCGGGATGGCCGGAGTCCTGGCGCCCGCGCGGCGGCCAACACCGTAAACACCGAGTGGACCCGTTAACCGCAAGAGTCCTGATGGCGTTCACCTCTCATATTTGTCGCGCGCAACGTTTGCGGATCATCCGCTGCACCAATCGTGCCAAATGAATAAAGCCTTCAGTTACAAATGGTGAGCCGCCCCATCCATGTCCGATCTCCGACGTCTTTCACGTAAAGGGCTCGGTGCTTCCACGCTCGTTTGCTCTTCGCCCGTCCCTCTTCCGTCTTGACTAGCAGGAGCCTACGGCCTATCTCACTGCCGCGTTAGCACTCGCTTCTGGTGAGTGCTAACCACGCTCCGGCAACGGAGAACCGTTCAACATCCGCACCAGGGAAATCCAAAAATGGCAAAGTCGAATTTCCGGCCGCTGCATGACCGCGTGGTCGTTCGCCGCGTCGAGTCCGAAGCGAAGACCGCCGGCGGGATCATCATCCCCGACACGGCGAAGGAAAAGCCGCAGGAAGGCGAGATCATCGCCGTCGGTTCCGGCGCCCGTGACGAGGTCGGCAAGCTCGTCCCGCTGGACGTCAAGGCCGGCGACCGCATCCTGTTCGGCAAGTGGTCGGGCACCGAAGTCAAGCTCAACGGCGAAGACCTTCTGATCATGAAGGAAGCGGACATCATGGGCGTCATCGGCTGACACGCCGCCGCCTTTCATCCGCACCATCCAATCTGAATTTCGGGCGAAATGCCCAGGAGTAACAAATGGCTGCCAAAGACGTAAAATTCTCCCGTGACGCTCGTGAGCGCATGCTGCGCGGCGTCAACATCCTCGCCGACGCGGTGAAGGTCACGCTCGGCCCCAAAGGCCGCAACGTCGTCATCGACAAGTCGTTCGGCGCACCGCGCATCACCAAGGACGGCGTCACCGTCGCCAAGGAAATCGAGCTTGAGGACAAGTTCGAAAACATGGGCGCGCAGATGGTCCGCGAAGTTGCTTCGAAGACCAACGACATCGCCGGCGACGGCACTACGACCGCGACCGTTCTGGCACAGTCGATCGTCCAGGAAGGCCACAAGTCGGTTGCCGCCGGCATGAACCCGATGGACCTCAAGCGCGGCATCGACCTCGCCGTCGCCGACGTCGTCGCGACGCTGATCAAGAACGCCAAGAAGATCAAGACCTCGGAAGAGGTTGCCCAGGTCGGCACCATCGCCGGCAATGGCGACGTTTCGGTCGGCTCGATGATCGCGGAAGCGATGCAGAAGGTCGGCAATGAGGGCGTCATCACCGTCGAGGAAGCAAAGACCGCCGAGACCGAGCTTGAAGTCGTTGAAGGCATGCAGTTCGACCGCGGCTATCTCTCGCCCTACTTCGTCACCAACGCCGAGAAGATGGTTGCGGATCTGGAAGACGCCTACATTCTTCTCCACGAGAAGAAGCTCTCCAACCTGCAGGCCATGCTGCCGATCCTCGAGGCCGTCGTGCAGACCTCGAAGCCGCTGGTCATCATCTCGGAAGATGTCGAAGGCGAGGCCCTGGCCACGCTGGTCGTCAACAAGCTGCGCGGTGGCCTGAAAATCGCCGCCGTCAAGGCGCCGGGCTTTGGTGATCGCCGTAAGGCCATGCTGGAAGACATCGCCATCCTCACCGGTGGCCAGGTCATTTCCGAAGACCTCGGCATCAAGCTCGAGAATGTCGGCCTCAACATGCTCGGCCGCGCCAAGAAGGTGTCGATCTCCAAGGAGAACACCACCATCGTTGACGGCGCCGGCAAGAAGGAAGAGATCCAGGGCCGCGTCGCCCAGATCAAGCAGCAGATCGAAGAGACCACCTCGGACTACGACAAGGAGAAGCTGCAGGAACGTCTCGCCAAGCTGGCGGGCGGCGTTGCCGTCATCCGCGTCGGCGGTGCGACCGAAGTGGAAGTCAAGGAAAAGAAGGACCGCGTCGATGACGCCCTCAACGCGACCCGCGCGGCCGTCGAAGAAGGCATCGTTCCCGGCGGCGGCGTCGCCCTGCTGCGCGCTTCGCTGGCCATCACCGTCACTGGCGCCAACTCCGACCAGACCGCCGGCATCGCCATCGTGCGTCGCGCGCTGCAGGCTCCGGCCCGTCAGATCGCGGCCAACGCCGGTGCGGAAGCATCGATCGTCGCCGGCAAGATCCTTGAGAACAAGGGGGCGACCTTCGGTTACAACGCCCAGACCGGCGAATATGGCGACATGATCGCCATGGGTATCGTCGATCCGGTCAAGGTTGTGCGCACGGCTCTGCAGGACGCGGCCTCGGTCGCCGGCCTGCTGGTCACCACCGAAGCCATGATCGCGGAGGCTCCGAAGAAGGAGTCGGTTGGCGGCGGCATGCCGGCTGGTATGCCCGGCGGTGGCATGGGCGGCATGGGCGGTATGGATTTCTAATCCAGCCCTCTATCAACCTACAGCGGAAAGGGCGGCAGCAATGCCGCCCTTTTTTGTGTGCCGAGCATGATCGACAGCTTTAGACGTGCAAGTCCTCTACCCAGCCTGATGGCAGCGAAGCGCAACGGCGTCGTCGTGAGACGGGGTCTGGCCGTGTCCTTTCGTTCAGCCGCTGGTCGAAACTCGTGCTGCCTTCCGCCGTGCCGTCGATCTTTACAGGGCTGCGAGAAGGCCTTGCCAACGGCTGGCAGACCCTGCTTGCGGTAGAACTCATCGCATCGTTCGAAAGGCTCCGATACCTGATCGCCTATGGTCGTCAGCTCTTTCAATTGGAACTCGTTCTTTCGGCCATGATCGTGGTCGGCCTGACCGGATTGGGACCCACGGCCTGCTCACGCTTGCCTAAAACCATCTGCAACGCTGGCGTCCGGAGACCCAGATGAGCCTGATCACGATTACAGGTCTGGATAGGCTGTCGCACGGCGCTTCCATCGCACCGCCGCCCTTCCGCTTCATCGGCCGACATCTGCGGCCGCTTGCGGAGCCGATGGCGCTGCTCGCGATTTTGGGAGTTGCTCGCCCATGCCGGCGCTGCTGACCCACGTTTCTACCGCGGCTGGAAGAGGTGGCGGCCGCGGCATGGCAGAGTTCAGCCGAGGTGGCCTTGGCTCCAATCTTCTGGCGAGCCTGGAACCCTGATCGGTTTCGTGTGTGGCAGTGTGGCGGAAACGCGTTTGGTCTGGTGATCGGATTTTCTCGCCTCATCGAACGCCTGAGAGGCTCGTGGTCGCGGTTGTATTACCGCTATTACGTGACCTGATCACGTTGACGATGCCAGCACCTTCATTGGCCACTTTCTGGACCATGTACGTCACATCAGGCTCCCCCGCCCGATCGACACGAGCCGGCTCTGTAACCAAGCCGCCGTCATATGGCGGTTCCACGACGGCACTGGCGGCAGTCGTCTTCTCAGCGGCTACAGGTGGACGTTTCAGCAGCCAACGAATCCGATGGTGGCAAGGACAGGCAGACCAAGCACCGCGTAGAAGCCGTACTCCGCTGGAGTTCGCCTCGGAAGTGGAGCGACAAGGGCCTGATTTGTCTTGCCATGCCGACATTGTCAGCACGCTTTTCGAAGCCTCTGAATTCCTTAGTGTCCATCCCAGCTCGACCTCCGACCATCCCCATTTCCGGCTGCCCGCGGCACGACAGCCCTTGGCCTCTAGCTGCGCTCGAGCGGATCAGCGTGCCGTCCGCCTCCTCTGGCTGATCAAAATGTCTGCACCCATTTGGCAATGGCCGCTTCGCGCAAAAGTATTCCCCCGTGAGCCGGCTTTCCGAATTGGCTTAACTTCCAAATCTGTGGCTTTGCCTGCATTGCGGAGCGCGGAGTTCCGACCACTCGCCCAAGGGTATGCCATGGCGTTTCGTCTCTTTGTTCCGATCCTTGCCGGTGCAACGCTGCGCGAGCGGCTGCTCGCCTGCATCGGGGCCATGATCGGCATCGCATTGACTGGCGTGATCAGTGCGCTGGCGAACGGGTCTGGCCCACATGTCGCACTGCTGGTTGCTCCAATGGGAGCATCGGCCGTGCTGCTCTTTGCCGTGCCTTCAAGCCCGCTGGCGCAACCTTGGTCGATTATCGGTGGCAATACGATTTCGGCGCTGGTCGGGGTGATCGTGGCGCATTTCGTGCATGAACCCGTCCTTGCTACCGGCATTGCGGTGGCGCTGGCCATCGCCGCCATGTCGTTCACGCGCTGCCTGCATCCGCCGGGTGGCGCCGCCGCCTTAACCGCGGTGTTCGGCGGACCGGCCGTCTTCAGCTCGGGCTTGCTGTTTCCCTTCGTTCCGGTAGCGCTGAACTCGATCGTGTTGGTCGCACTCGGCTACGGCATCCATAAACTGTCGCGGCGCAACTATCCGCATGTGGCGGCCCCCGCCCTTAAAAGCGCGCATGGAACCATCGATCCGCCGGCGCGGGAGCGGGTCGGCTTCCAGCCCGAGGATGTCGATGCCGCGCTCGGCGCGCTGGAGGAAACCTTCGATATCGACCGCAACGATCTTGAGCGGCTGCTGCGGCAGGTCGAGTTGCAGGCGATGGTGCGCTCCCACCGCACCCTGCTGTGCGAGGACATCATGTCGCGCGATGTGATTTCGGTCGATGAACATGCGCCTGCCGACCAGGCGCGTCATTTGCTGCTCGATCACAACATCCGGACGCTGCCGGTGACCGACGCCGACGGCGGGCTGGTCGGTGTAGTTGGCCTGCGCGAGCTGACGAAGGCGACCGACGCGGTGAGGGCTGTGATGTCGAAGGCTGGCACCGCCTCTCCCGATACGCCGGCGATGAGCCTGCTGCCGGTGCTCACCGACGGCCGCAGCCATGCCGTGGTCATCGTCGATGCCGAGCGACGCATTATTGGGCTGATCACCCAGACCGACCTGCTGGCAGCGGCAACGCGCGTGCACATGGCGGACACAACGCTGGCAGCGGCATAAAATAGTGATCCGGACTTGCTCAATCCGGGAACCCGATGGGGCGCCAATAGGATAGTGGTGTTAAGTGCGGCCTTCCGCCTAAGACAATTCCTTTTTACGAGTAGATCAACCCTGAAACGCGACCGCGTGCTCAGGCATCTGGTTCACGTAGGCCAAGTACGACTGCAACAACGGAACACTCTTCAACCTTGCCGGTGGCCAGAGCCAGTCCGCTATGTCGACCAAAGGCGCGGATTACAAATGGAACCATCTGGTGGACGGCTCCTCTGCAACGATGGTAGCGCGGTTCGCATGTCCAAGGCTGGCTTGAAGCTCTACGTCGCGGGTTGAATGATCCTTGGCAAGGGTCGCGGCTCAGACGCCGAGGACGCGGTTCGCAATTCCATGCAGGTGGTCCTTTCCTTTGGTTCCTGCATTTCGCCTATGGTGAGGCGCCGCCGACTCCCGTCATGCATCACGCCGACGACCGCCGCTTCCTCGCCGCGCCAAGGGTTTGACTAGGCCGACGATAGACCCTGAGATAAGCAATTCCGAAACGATGTGGCTTCCTTGCGCGAAGTCGGCTCTGTCGAACAGCGATGTCAACATGATCCTGAGTTCCCAGGGTTCGCCGCGCATCAATCCTATAACCTTGATGACGTTCCTGACTAGGAGGATGAGGCTGCTCCAACACGTCCACGGTGTTAGGAATTGCCATTGCACGAGTTGATCTCGGACTTCTTCGTCGCGCGTCGCCAATTTCCAGCCCAATACCGCGCCTACGCTTGGTACCCGAACCACGCGGCCTATCGCCCTCATGCCCACTTCGAGGACCCTCCAGGATCGGGCCTGTTCGGATAGGTGTGGGAGGCCGAGGCATCAGAGGGAACCGCCAGACGCTACCATGCGGATGCGCCATCTGCCGAAGAGCCGTACCATTACCTTCGTCACTGTGCGGAACGCGGGGCGAACCGTCGCGTCAGCCATCCGGCTTTGGGTGTCATTTCTCCCCTGGCGGAGTCCACCGCCCCCGACAAAAGCCTGACCTTTGCCAGTCTTCTACGGGCAAGCGTTCGCGCCAAAAGTTCAAAGCCGCGTCCATAACATTCAACGATGAAAGCCAGCCTCATCAGATCGAGCAGAAAGTCGTCGATGGCATGTGTGAGCGCGTCAGACTTTTGTTCAAGCTGAAGCAGCAAGGCGCGCGCCTCTTCGATCGCGGCCCGGCAACCGTCTGCGTATATCAGCAATCAATCCTGTCTAAGATCTGCAAGCCCTCACCTCGCCCCAAGCCAGACTCAGCGCATCAACGCCGTTGGAGAGAGTTTCCGACGAAAGAACACCGTCGCGTTTCGCGAAAAGGCATCGCTCGGCAAAGTGCCCGTTGATGAAGCATGCTGTGTCAAACGACAAGCAAGAATCCGGGCTCCACCCCGTGATGTCTTCGAAGGCGGGGTGAGCCGGCTCGGGCATGCGTCTCGGCCGCAACCCTTAATCACGAGGAACTGTGCCGCAAGGCAAACAGTTTCTCTCTATTCTTCTAGCCGCCACGGTTCAGCCTAGATTACATGGGAAACGGCAATAACGCAAAGCAAAGGTTGGCAAAATGAGTAGGGTGGCTGGATCAAATGATGATTTGGCTGCACCAACGACCTTTGGGCCACTTCTGCAGCCCACCTTTCGTTCGATCTGGCTCGCCACGCAAGTCTCGAGCCTCGGCTGGTTGATGCAGACTGTTGCCATCAGTTGGCTGATGGCTACCATCTCGACTTCCGATCTGATGGTTGCGCTGGTGCAGGCTTCATCGAACCTGCCCGCTTTCATTTTGTCCGTGTTCGCCGGGGTTCTCGCTGACAATTTCAGCCGTCGCAGGGTTATGTTCGCGGGCCGCTGCCTTATGGTGATAGCATCTGCGATGCTGACCGCTGTTGTAGCGCTGGGCTTTCTCGACCCATGGATGATTCTCGGCTTCAGCTTTTTAATCGCATGCGGCGGCGCTCTCAACGATCCCGCCTGGCAGGCGTCGGTTGGCGATATGGTGGACCGGCGCGATGTTCCCGCTGCCGTTACCCTGCTTTCCGTTGGCTTCAACACCGTACGGACCGTGGGCCCGGCGCTCGGCGGCATCGTGGTTGCCTCCTTCGGGCTTTTGGCCGCTTTTACCGTGACCACCCTCACCTATTTGGTACCCTTGGCCACCATATGGCGCTGCAAGTGGAAGGTCCGCTCGTCGCCTCTTCCGCGCGAGTCGATGAGGAGGGCCATCTATGACGGGCTGCGCTTCACGGCGATGTCATCGGAAATCAAAGCGGCGATCGCACGCGGAACCCTCTTTGGCCTGGCGAGCATCGCCATACTCGCGCTGCTGCCGCTGATTGTCCGCGACCAGTTGGGAGGAGGCCCGCTCGCCTATGGCACGCTCATGGCAGGTTTCGGAACAGGCGCGGTCTTCGCCGGCCTCTCCAACAGCCTGTTCAGACGGAGCTTGTCGCAAGAAAAGCTGATGAGGCTCTCCTGCGTCGCCTGCGCGGCGTGCTCCCTCTCCCTGGCGCTTACCTCTTCGATCGGCGTGGCGGCAATTGCACTTGCTTTGGGCGGCGCAGGCTGGGTCACTGCCTGGTCGGGGGTTGGCGTGAGCGTGCAGCTGGCAAGCCCGCGCTGGGTCGTGGGGCGCACGATCTCCATCTACTATGCATTGATAGACGGCGGCATAGCGGCCGGCAGCTGGGTGTGGGGCACCGTTTCCCAGAACCATTCGCTGACCTGGGCGCTCGAGGGTTCCGCTGCGGCCCTGCTGCTCGTTGCTGCAGCCGGCGTTCTGTTTCCTCTTCGCGAGCGCCGCGAGTCCGAGCCCGATCCTTTGGAGGAATTCGACGCCCCAGCTGTCGCTCTCAGTTTGAAGCCGAGAAGCGGCCCGATCGTGGTCAAGATCGAATATCTGATAGCCGAGAGAAATGTCGAAGCCTTCCTCGACCTCATGCGGCAGCGGCGTCATGTACACAGCCGCGTCGGTGCTCGGAACTGGACGCTCCAGCGCAACCTTCAGAAGCCTATGCAGTGGACAGAAACGTTCCGAACGCCGACCTGGACCGACTACCTTCGCCTCAATCATCGTCTCACGGAAGTAGACAAGGAACTGGACGAGCGTGTCTTCCAGTTACACGCGGGAGAGAAAGCGCCTCAAATGACGCTTTCGATTGAGCGGCCGACAAGCTCGGCCCGGAAACCCGACCAGTCAATCCTTCACCTTCCCCGTCATTGAAGCCTGACCTTCCCATATCTGGGCATCAGCGATCGTTAAAGATCCGGGTGATGGATGAGAATCTCGGCGGCATCCGTGTCGTGCGTGCCTTCGCCGCGCAGCCGCACGAGCTGGAAAAGTTCGACCGCGCCAAGCAGGACGCGCCTTGATCTCGCCAATGAGCGCGTTGACATCCGTGTCGGCAACACCAGCGCCATGAATTTCTCGTTCCTGACCGCCATGGGCCTGGTGCTCTGGTTCGGTGGCCAGAAAGTGATCGCAGGTCAAATCAGCGTCGGCACGCTGGCCCTGTTGCTCACCTTCATGACCATTCTGCAGATGCCGGTGCGCCAGCTCGGACTGCTGGTCAACTCGTTCGCGCGCGCCTCGACCTGCGGCACGCGGCTGTTCGAGTTGCTCGACGCCGAACTTGACACCGAGGACGCGCCGGGCGCCAGGGATCTCGTCGTCACCGACGGCGTGCTGCGCTTCGACAATGTCGGTTTCTGCTACGCGGGCTCGGGCGGCCGCCCGACGCTCTCCGGCATCTCCTTCGAGGCGAGCAATGCATCGCCGTCTAGGCAAGGCGAATGCTCCGGACTTCCCAGCCTTTCTTGCCTTGCCCGCATTCGACAAACACCTTCTGTCCCGCCACCAGCACGCTGAGCCCTGAGCGCGTCAGGGCGCTGGCATGAACGAAGACGTCCTTCTCACCGTTGTCAGGAGCAATGAAGCCGAAGCCCTTTTCGGGTTTGTACCACTTGACCGTGCCCCCGCTCTCCAGCTGCGCACCGGTTTCAACGAAGGTCCCTCCAGCGACGCGCGTATGTGACGGAGTTTTCGCGCGGTGATCGCCGATCTCCAGCACCTGCGCGACTTGATGACCTTTTGGACTTTTTTCGACCGTGATCTTGAGAGGCGTTCCCGCGGCAACATCCCGGCTTCCGGCCGCCTCTAACACTCGCACGTGCAGATAGGCCTCCGTGCCGTCCGACAGTTTGACGAAGCCAAAACCCTTGCTGACTGTGAACCACAATACCTCCGCATCGACAGGATCTGCCGTCACGGTCGGCGGGCGCTGAAAATAGCTTGGCTCGGAAGTCCGTTCCGAAAAGGAAACGGGGTCATCGTCATAGCGATGCCGGCGTGGCTCGCGATGGTCTCGATATTTGCCCATGATCATCTCGACTGGCATGGATGGCGCACTGCGCTACCGTCAAGATAATCTCAATCGGGCGACGCGTTTATGTCAAAAAGGCCGTGAAGACCGCAGCTGTGCCCTGCCTATCGGCCGAACCCTTTGAAACTAGATTCATTTCCCCTGAAACAATAGTGCCGCCGAGTCGATTTACTGACTCGCATAGGTTGTGTTGGAGTGAGAGTGCGATGATGCTGGCGCGGGCGCACTGGAAGGGCTTTATCAGGCATTCCGGAAAGCCTGCTCCGGGTTTCTTCAAAAGGAACCGAACGGCGGGTCGACGACCATTTGCGCCGGCTCCAGGCTACGGCGCAGGTCTGACCGTGCATGATCATCATCTCCAGCGTCACGCCCAGCGTCGACGCCAAGCCGTGGAGAACTATGCCGCGCTGTCGCCGACGAGAACAACGTCGCAATGTCGATCGACGAGCTTTGAATCGGCGCACTCAATGGGCCTCCTTCCCCAAGCACGGATGTCGCGTTGGCACTTTTTATGCAGCTGCGAAGAGCTAAAATCGCCACGACGGGTGGTGTTGACGCGCCGACAATTATCAGACAAAAACGGAATTCAATCGGTTCAGCGGCCTACGCGGCAGGGCTCTGCTCAACAACCTCGGGGACCATGGACGAACGCGCAAAAGGGATTAGGAAAGGCGGAGCTGGAGGCAAGGCCAACGACGTCAATGCGGACTTAATCGCCGTTGTGGTCGCCATGGACAGCAGCGCCCCCTGCGTTCTGACCATCCCGCAGGCAAACGCCCTGCCCTCGGGCCCGTTCGAGCTTGCTCACCGTTCGCTGCAGTCGGGCCTCAGGGGATGGGTGGAACAACAGACCGGCCAGCCGCTCGGCTATATCGAACAGCTCTACACCTTCGCCGATCGCGACAGGGTTGGCGCTGACGACCGCGTGGTCTCTATCAGCTATCTGGCGCTCACCCACCAAGACGAAGCTGGCGACCCGGCCGGGCGACACTGGGGAAGCTGGTACGACTATTTCCCGTGGGAGGATCACCGCTCCGGCACACCGGCGGTCGTGTTGGACGAATTGCGGCCGCGCCTGATGGAATGGGCGGATGGCACTGACGACAGTACGACACGCCTCGACCGACGACGGCGGGCGGCGATCGCCTTCGGCTTTGACGACCGCCATTGGAACGAGGAACTCGCGCTTCAACGTTATGAGCTGCTCTACGAAGCCGCCCTGGTGGAGGAAGCAATACGCGCCGGACATTCCGCTGCGCCCACCTGGGTCTCGGGCAGATCGATGATCGCCGATCATCGTCGCATCCTGGCGACCGGCATTGCGCGGCTGCGCTCCAAGATCAAATACCGGCCGGTCGTATTCGAACTGATGCCGCCGGTCTTCACGCTTTTGCAGCTGCAGCGCACCGTCGAGGCGCTTGCCGGCAGGCTCGTGCGTAAGCCGAACTTTCGCCGGCTGATCGAGCAGCAGGAGCTGGTCGAGGAGACCGGTGAGACAACCGCGGAAACCGGCGGCCGGCCGGCGCAACTTTATCGCTTCCGTCACGCCGTTCTCGACGAGAGGGTGATAGCCGGAACAAAATTGCCGCTCTCGCGGGCTTGACCCCCCTTGCGCCAGCAGCCCTGACGATGTCGCGGACGGCTTGGCCCTTGTGAGAACCGGGATTGTCGAGAATGACGATGTCGCCCGGCTTCAGTGTTTTGTTGAGTTCGGTTTCGACATAGACGCGAAAGGCCTCCGTATTGATGGGTCCGTCAATGACCCAAGGCGCCTCCACCCGATCATGCCGCAGCGCGGTGATGAAGGTCATCGTCTTCCAATGGCCATATGGTGCGTGGGCCATCAGCCGCTTGCCGCGCACACCCCAGCCGCGCAACGGCGCCATGTTGGTCTTGAGCCATGTTTCATCCAGGGAGACCAGGCGCGTAGGGTCAATGCGGGTCTGATAGCGCATCCATTGCGCACGCCCGCGCATCAGCTTTGGCTTGAGCTGCTCGGCCGGCAGAACGGTTTTTTTGAAGCTCTTGCCCTCGCGGTGCAGGAAGCGACCGACGCTCGCAGGAGACCACGTTCAGCCAGTGCCGCCGTCAATTGATGAAGCGTCATGTTGGCATCTCGCTCAACTTCGCCCAGGACGAAAGCACGGTGCTCCCCGTCGATCAGATAGGGCCGATGACCACCCATCTTGCCGGGTGCCGCACTGCCACGGCGACGCTTGCGGCCTCGGGCGTTTCCTGGGCGAAGGCGGTGGCGATGAAAGCCGAGACGACGCCACAGACTGGGCTGGCGGATAGTAGTTCGCGAGTCAGCCACGGTAGCGGTCGCTACGAAGCGCGCAGCACTTTGTCATCGGTACATTCCGTCCCATGCCTGAAATGAGCAGTGCAGCCATGTCGCCTCCTCCGCAGTCACCGTGGCGAAAGCAATCCTTCCGCTGCCACACGGACCTGATGTCACCTGGCACTAGCTTGCTTCAGCAAACCACTTAGCGCAATTCTCAGGAGCTACCGTGCCCGCATCGCAGGCGAGGTCCGGGGAGGCTTGCTCACTCAGTTTGCCATTCTGGAAAGTCGCGTTCTTGCCAACGCGCATATTCGAGATATTCTCTCGCAATCGCCTCTACAAGATCTTGTTGGAGCTCTTTGCGAAGGCACGGCATTTCGCTGATTGCCAAGCTGTGCTCTCTCGCAAAACGAATGGCGCAACGATATCCGTCAACGTCTTCCAAAGTGGGACGGACTGCATCTTCCTTCCACTGATCCGCAAGTTCCTGCAGCAATGAAGGTTGTCCTTCTCTTGTGACAAACATGTCTGTGACCCGACGCTTGGCTCTCTCCAGAAAGGCGTCCGAGTTGCCGAGCCGCAACCGCCTTACATGCCACCGAAAAGCGCCATCCCAATGCTGACTTCGCGCCATTAAATTGAGAAGGGAGATCGAACCGCCTTCGAGGATGAGCCCCGGCTGGGAACTACGCTCATCCACTTGCATTATCAGCTTACGATGGGCGGTCTCGGCGTCGATGATGCCCGCGGTTAGCGGGCGCGAATCCAAGTAGATCCGCTGGGTAGATTGCAGCTCGGAATCCGAGGGACGCCCGCTGCCGGTGGCGATTTGAGGACAGCATTGTACACGATCCAGCGCAATGACCGGCCATCCGGTCTCTCGTGCAATTTGGATTGCCGCGTCTGTTTTGCCGCTGCAGGTCGGCCCGTAAATCAAATAGATTAGCATGTGTATGCCGCTTAGTTTATCGGAACTAACCGCCCCCCAAGCACAAGATACTCGGTAGGCTTTCACCGGACTTGTCGCAAACATTTTGACAAGCGGCGATTATGCCCTGAAACGACGCCATTTTCGAACTTTGTGAAGTCCGAAAGGGCGCAAGCAGCCCGTTCTGGTCGTTCAGTCCAGTCACCAACGCCTCTGTTTGACGTTTGACGACGGTCCACTTTGCACATCTCATGCCGACTGTGACGCAACGCGGCACCGCAGGATGGTGACCTCGTTGTCTCCAGCAAAAGATCCTTGCGCGTCTTGGGTTAATCGAGGCGGCGGCGCACGGGCGCCTTATTGTCTCGGAACATGGCCAGGAAGGCGGCTGATCAACAAAAGTGGAAGACGGTGTCCCGACGACCTCACCGATTTGTGAGGCGACCGAGGATCTGCCCGACATCGTCGATCTCGTCCTCGAGGTGGGCCGTGTGCCGGCCGCGCCGCCAAAGCCTCCTCCCCTGGCGGTCCGGCTGGAAGCCTCGTCGAAACGGCACAGGAGTACACCAAAGCCGCCAGCGCGCAAACACACAGACCGCCGGCGCCAAGGATTTTGCGCTTTTTGCGTGGCGTCCGCTCCGATCTTCCGGAAGGGGAGCTGGCTGCTGTTTTCTGGGCACTCGCTGCGCATCGCCGCTGCGCAACGCCGAACTGGACATCGAGCGGCTACGCGATGAACCGCATGGTCTGCCATTGTGAGGCTCTTGCTCGACACTAATGGCCTCTCCGAGGTGACGAGGCCGAGCCCTGACGCGCGCGTGCTGGAATGGATGACGGGCTCGATGAAGACCGCTCATTTATCAGGTTGTGTCGATCGCCGAGATCCGGCGCGGCGCTGCCCTCATAGACAAAGGTCGGAAACGTGACGCACTGGCCGGATGGCTCGCCCGGGACCTGCCGCAGCGCTTCGAGCCGAGAGTCCTGCCCGTGGACGAACTGGTTGCCCTGGCCTGGGGCGACCTGACGGGCCTCGCGAAGCGGCGTGGCCGCGGTCTGTCATCGATGGACGGGCTGATTGCAGCCACCGCGATTTCCTGACCCGTCACATGGCGGGGATATTCATGCGCTGACGGCGAAACACCCAGATGCCCCGCACCTACCACGATCAATATGGAAACGCCTCGGTGGCAGCCACGAGGTCGATGTCATTGAAGATGAGATGAAATAGGCGGATCAGCTCTGCTTTTCGCATCCTTGACGCGCGCTTCATGACAGGCCTCGGCCAAGGGCGTCGGGTTTAGCTTCCGGTTGGATGCTTGCCCTCACCTGTGGCTATGCTTACGGCCATCCCGATCGAGAAAAGCATCGAACGCGGCAGCGACAGCGCGAATTACAAACCGATGCTCCCGCCGTACGCGGACAAAACCGTTTTCGAAGTCCACTATCCCGTCCTCGGCCAGCATCGCCAAGCGTTCAGCTGAATCGAGAAGACGGATCGGATCAGATCCGTGGGCGGCACAGATTGCCTGCACATCGGCCTCGAGATCGCACATTAGTCGCTCGATAATTGCGGCTCGCACGCGGTCATCGTCGGTGAGGCGATAGCCCTTTGACGTCGCCAGACGGCCAGCTGCGATGTGCTGGATGTAGGAATCCCGTGTAACTTCGTTTTGGACGTACCCCTCGCCGACGCGGCCGATAGCCGACGCGCCGAAACCGATCAGGGTTCTGCAGGTGGTGGCCGAGTAGCCCAGCGAGTTACGCCGCAGGCGACCCGTTTTCTGTGCCAGCGCGAGCTCGTCGTCCGGCAAGGCGAAATGGTCGAGTCCGATCTCGCGGTAGCCGGCGGCAATCAGCGTCGCGGCCACGGCCGCATACTGTTCGGCGCGGGCAGCGCTGCCCGGAAGAACTGCCTCCTGGATGAGGCGCTGATTCTTTATAAGCGACGGGATGTGCGCATAGCCGAACACCGCAAGCCGGTCGGGGCGCATTGCGACCGCCGCCCTCGCGGTGTCGACGCAGGACTGCACCGTTTGATGCGGGAGACCGAAGATGAGGTCGAAGTTGATGCGGCTTACTCCATGCCGGCGCAGCATTTCCACGGCAGCCGACGTCTGCGCCTCACTCTGAACCCGGTTGATTGCTTTTTGAACAATGGGATCGAAGCTCTGCACGCCGAGACTCACACGGTTCACGCCGGCTGCTCCTAAGGCCTCGGCCATCTCGGCCGTGAACGTGCGCGGATCAATCTCGACGGCAACCGTAGCTGTTTTCGTGAGAGCGAAGCGGCGTCGCAGGAACTCCATCAGAGCCAGGAACTCGGCTGGTCCTATGAGAGACGGCGTTCCGCCGCCGAAATGCATGTCGCTCACGGGCAGCTTCAGCGGCGCTCGCTCCGAGACCAAACGGATCTCGTCACGCAGGGCCGCCAGATAGTTGAGGATCGGCGCATCATGCCGGGTGATGGTGGTGGGGAAGCCACAATACCAGCAAGCTGATCGGCAGAACGGAACGTGGAAATAGAGCGACACCGGATCGTCAGCCGGCAGGTTCCTGAGCCATTCCTCATAAGCCTCGGCGCCGACCGCCCCAGAGAACTCCGACACCGTCGGATAGATAGTGTACCAAGGCAGGCCGGCCTCGCGATATTTTGTGGTCTGCAACAGTTACCGTCCCATGCTGATAACCGCCAACCTTACCGCTGCGCTCGCCTGTGTCTTTGCGCTATGTCAGTCCGTTCCGCTTTGGGCTCGAGACTTGTATTTCTCAGCAATAGCGGCCGTTCAGTCTTGGCTGGACGGTCAGCGACTGGCCATGGCTGTTCCCGCCGCGACCCTCACGCGCACCGTTTGGTTCCACCATCCCTTCCCTTCAGCCTGCGCCTGGTCGAGTAGATTCTGCTGAGCGCGGCTGCCGCATCCAACGAGATAACACGGCGTTGGGACCAGACTTTGCTCGCCAGCTAGCGCAGCCCATAGTGATCTCTGGCATCTCGATGAGCTCGTTGTGTGAATTGCTGGCAAGAAGCATTAGCTGTGGCGCGCCGTCTATCAGGACGAGAGGCTGCTCGACGCGACCGTCAGGTCGGCCGCAATGCCAGGCCGGCGCGCCTACTGACTCCGTGGTGGAGGCAAGGCTGCGCGTTCAGCGCGTGATTACCGATCATCGCGCTCGCCAAAATGACGGCGTCGTACCGAGCGGTGCCGCCGCATGGTGTCTCAACGTCGGGGCTCACAGCAAACAAAGCTGTCGCCATTGAACGAAACTGTCGCGAAGCGAACAGACGAACCGTAGCCGAAACGTTTGCCGTTCGTGCTTGGGTTGATCCGCAAGGCAAAAAGGAAGGAAGAGCGAACCAAGGTCCGCCGGCACACTTGAGCTTCAAGCCGCAGCTGCGTCGTCAGGATGGCACGTCATTTGCAGTAGAAGCCTTTGTGACGGCCCGCCCACAACTAGCGGAGATGACGGGGATGATTTGTACAGAAATGTTGGATGGCGTCGTTTCGGCGATTATTATATTTGCAATAACAATCGCATATTTGTAACAATAACACCCAATCGTATTCTCAATTCCTGATGAATATCTGGCGTGACGAGCGCATCAAACTGCTCAAATTCAACTCAATGCGCATCGTTATCGACTGTTTCCTTAGCAAGAGTTCATCACTGACGTCCATTCCTTTTACTCTTTGAACAGAGATCAACAATGAACATTAGGAGCCTCCTCCTCGGCTCAATTGCGGCACTGATTGCCGTTTCCGACGCTCGCGCCGTGACCGCCGTTGCCGAGCCTGACCCGACTGAGTACGTTAAAGTCTGCGACGTCTACGGCTCGGGCTACGTCTACATTTCAGGCACTGAGACCTGCGTGCGCATCGGCGGCTATGTCCGTTACGACGTCGGCTTGGGCCATGTCGGATTGGTTCACGCAAGAACCTCGGATGTGAGGACTGGTGAGCATCAGGGCACATGGCAAAACAACACGCGCTTCACATTGAAAACTTGGACCGGCCAGGAGACCGAACTCGGCACGTTGAAGACCTACACCGAAACCCGCATGAACTTCGGCAACCGCCACACTTCGGTTTCGGACAGTTCTCGGTCCTATGCCTTCAACGGAGACAGCACCTTGACTTTCGCCTGGATTCAGCTTGGTGGCCTCCGAGTTGGTAAGGACTGGTCGGCCTTCGACATGTTTATTGGCGGCGCGGGTGACGTACTCAACCAGACGCCGGTTCCGTACGGCGCTTTCGATACCAATGTGGTTCAGTACTACTTCGACGCCGGGAACGGCTTTTCGGCCGTGGTTTCGCTCGAAGAAGGCTCGGGCGTGGTCGGCACAATCGACAGCTACGCACCGCACGTAGTCGGCGGCTTGAAATACACACATGGCTGGGGCGCGATCACCGGCGTTGCCGCTTATGATAGCAACTACGAATCGGTGGCCGCCAAGGTCCGTGTCGACATCAATGTCACCAACGAACTGTTGCTGTTCGGAATGCTCGGCTACGGTTCCAACGGCAAGCTCAACGACGACTCCACGAACGCCATCGACGCTCATGGTCGCGGCTTCTATAAGAGTTGGGGCGGGAACTGGGCTTTCTGGGCTGGCGCCACTTACAAGCTCAACGAGACAACTTCGTTCAACCTGCAGCTCTCCGGTGATCAGCTCAAGAACCATGGTGTCGCTGCAAACGTCGCCTATGCGTTTCTTCCAGATTTCACAGTTACGGCGGAACTCGACTATGGCCGATACGGTAACTTCGCCGTCGGCAAGGTGGACGGCGCTTCCAACATGAATTGGACCAACGCCAACAAGAAGAGCAGTGTCGGCGGAATCCTGCGTTTCGAACGCTCATTCTAACGGATGAAAGGGCGCTGAGGCAGGCATCGCATGTACTTGTCGTCGGCGGATCGGACTCCAGTGGGGGTGCCGTAATCGCGCGCGATATCGAGACGCTCTCCTCCATGGGCGTGCGCAGCTGCCTTGCCGTCACTGCGGTGACGGTGCAAACACACGACAGCGTCACGGACATCCTTCATCTGCAACCCGGTCTGGTGGCCGATCAGATGCGTGCAGCGATCTCGCGGGCGTCGCGGCGTAGTGAGCGCGGGCGCGGCCGTGATGATCGTGGCGGGAGGGAGAGGTAAGGAGCGTCTTTCCTTTGAGAATTCGCGTTTACGGGTACCACGATGCACAACGGGCGAGTTTTTCAAAGAGGCGCGTCCTCCTTCGAAGCGCTTCGGAGGGCCAGGCTCTAGGCTCGCCCCGAGCCCCTGCGTAGCCTGCGGGGGAGCTGGGTCTCGGCCCATCCGGGTAACGATCCTTCGCGCGGCTATGGAAACGATCGCATTTGCCGATTATCGCATAAAAAACTTGTTATCGCACGACTAAAAACACTTGCAACTCCACAGCATCATTGACTTGTCGCCTATCAGCACTATATACTTGTAATCGCACAGCTCTAAAAACTTGCAAAGGCACGGCCATGGCCAAGCCCCATGAAAAACTCGCTGTATCACTGGCCGTCCTCAAAGAGCTGCAGGAGGGTGGGCGGCGCATATTCAAATCAGATGAGCTGACCCGCGTCCACCGGGAGCGGCTGCTGCAGAACGGGTTCCTGCGCGATGTTATCAAAGGCTGGCTCATGTCGACCGGCCCGCAGGCACGGCAGCAAGACACCACCCCTTGGTACGCGAGCTTCTGGGAATTCTGCTCCCTTTACTGCAATGACCGGTTCGGCAAGGACTGGTTCCTCTCACCGGAGCAGTCGCTGCTTCTGCTCGCGGAAGCGCCCACTATTCCGCCTCAGGTGGTGGTGAACACCCCCAAAGGCACGAATAACAAAATCGACCTGCTGTTCGGCACTTCGCTCTATGACCTCAAGGTCAAGGAGATGCCGGCCGAACTGACAGAGAAAAACGGCCAGCGCGTGTTCACTGTCGAGGCCGCCCTTACCCGGGTGCCGGAAGCGTTCTTCCAGCGCGCCCCTATCGAGATGCAGATCGCCATGGCGTCGGTGCGCGACGTATCAACCGTTCTGGCCCTGCTGCTTGATGGCGGCCATTCCGCCGTGGCGGGACGGCTTGCGGGGGCCTTCCGTCGCGTAGGACGCGACTCCTTTGCCAATGAAATCGTGGCCGCCTTCAAAGCCGCCGGCTATGACGTGCGCGAATCCGATCCGTTCGCGGGACAAATTGGAGTGACAACTATTGCGGCGGGCGTACCGCCGTTGGTCGCCCGCCTGCGCGCGATCTGGCAATCGCAGCGCGAAGCCATCATCGAGATATTCCCGAAGGCACCCGGACTGCCGTCCGACAAAGACGCCTATATGAAGTTCGTCGAGGATATCTACGAAAGCGACGCCTACCATTCGCTGTCGATAGAAGGGTACAGCGTCACCCCGGAACTCATCGACCGGGTGCGCGAGGGGAGCTGGAATCCGGAGATTGATGAAGAGGACCGCAAGAACCGAGATGCGCTTGCCGCGCGTGGCTACTACCTCGCATTCCAGAAGGTCAAAGACTCTGTTGCCGCGATCATCAACGGCAAGCCAGCCGGCGCGTTGACGCGGGACACTCACCGGGAGTGGTACCGGGAGCTGTTCGCGCCGTCAGTGACCGCCGGCATCCTCAAAGCCAGCGCGCTTGCGGGATATCGCAATCACCCTGTGTACCTGCGCGGCTCGCAGCACGTGCCGCCGCGTACCGAAGCGGTGGCCGATGGTATGAATGAGCTGTTCGACCTGCTGGAGGCGGAGAAGGAGGCCTCCGTGCGTGCCGTGCTGGGGCATTGGCTTGTGGGCTATGTGCACCCCTATCCGGACGGCAACGGACGAATGGCGCGGTTCCTCATGAACGCGATGCTGGCTTCAGGCGGTTACCCCTGGACAGTCGTCAGAGTCGATGACCGGAAGGCCTACCTCGCAGGGCTGGAGGAGGCGAGCGGCAATATGAATGTGAAAACGTTCGCCGCCTTTCTCGGCGAACGGGTGAAGTGGTCTATGGAGAAGGCGGCGTGAGGTCGGTGGTGTGCCATGTTTAACTTGCTTGTCTCCGGCCACGGCGAGTGGTGGGAAACGCCGCCGTTCACGTCAACCATTGACCGGTTCAAGGAATCTAGCGGCGCCGAGGCCGAGGCTATCGACCTCGCGCCCTGAAACATTGCGCCGGCTGGAGGAAATCCCGGCGCTTTTGATGTACGAAGTCGGGGCGGGAGGCCCGCACGCGCGCGTGGTCCGGCACAGCCGCATACGCAATATCGTTCGGCGCGGACACGAACTGGCCTTCACCTTCGAGCCCGATCCGAAACATGCCTTTCTCGACCGGTCAGCGGTGTTGAGAATTGCGGACCGGCTGGGCATTCAACAGTTCGAACAGCACCGTACGCACTGGGCGATCAAGGATGGTGACATTCCGGCCGAGCTGATTGCCACCAGCACCGCTGAACGGGCGCAGCGCACCATTGCCGTGGTTGCGGCAGAATATGTAGAAGCGCGCCGCGAGGGACGAAGGAGAGAAGCTGCCGAACTGGCCGAAGAACTGGAGGATTTTCCTCCCTCGCTGGAGAAAGCACTGTCGCTCGTGCCGGCGCGTATCCTTCAGCAGCCGACACCCGAATTATACCCGATCCTTGGGATAGAGCCCCGCACGCCCGAAGGCCGCAACGCCGTCGTGGCCGTCGTCGCAAGGGATCACAATGGGCAGGACTTGCCTGCCGACTGGTCTTATTCGCTGGCGTGGTTCCTGGACCTTTACGGCAGCGCGACGGAAGCGGGGCGCCTTGACGGCGCGCTGGCCGAATGCGCAACGCATGTGATCGCGCTCGGCACTGGCGAGGGAGAAGCCGCCGCCCCGGTTGAAGATATCGGCTACGCACTCTGGCTCTGTTCGCGAAGCCCGAAACTTATCGGCGATCTGGCCGGGAATCGCTGAGATAGCGCAGGAGGTTTTGTCGCTGACCAAAATCAACTGGAACTCGACCCAGATCAACCAGAAGCTTCCCATTCCCATTCTAGCAGCCAGAAGAGTGGGTGAGCTCTTTCAATATCTATCCGAAGAATCGATAAGCTCAGACTATCTCGCAAGTATACATAGTTTTTTTTGTTACAGAGTCTGCTCGGCTGCAGGCAAAGAGCCAGGATAAACTTCAGCACGAAAGCAGAATTGAATGAAGGTGGGTTACATGGAGTTCTCATTTGGGTATGCCTTCACCGAAAACCTTATCCGGTCATCGTCAGCCGCACCTGTAGGCGCGCCGGTCTTTCCAAACCTCATACAGGAGGGGCATTCTGGCTTTGACATCCGCATCAATTTCCCAGGGGTTCCGCTGTTTTTCCAGTACAAGCTTCCGGAGCTGATGAAGCGAGGAACTGCCTTTGAGGTTGCGAGCGGACATTGTCCCGGTTTGTCGATACCATTTTTTCGGATTGCGATGATGCGCAGGGATGTGTCGCGTCAGCATGAACTGCTTCTTCGGTTTGAGGCGCGCTATCCGTCAAACGTCTTCTATGCGGCTCCTTGTATCGCAAACATCAGCGATTTCGACCGCTCTTATTTGGAGCAACCGTAGCACGGCAGTCCATTTTCCTCTCACCAGGGGATATTGGGCCCTTGCCAGACGACAAAGCGTACAGCCTTGCCTATAAACCTGGACTGGCAACTGGATATTTTGCTCGAAACCCAAGCCCACCAAAGTTCAAACATTTGATGATCTCGCTGCGCTCTTTAAGGAGCAGTTCGCCGAGAAGCGTTTTGCGGAAGTCGGCGAGGCGGCGCGTGAGATGCGCGAAAACGTACTTGAGCTTGCTTCGCCGTCAATGCGGCAAGCCGAACAGCTCATTGCTGAACGGGTCGGCGCGAGACGCATTCAGATTCTAGACGGCGCAGCCAGACCGCCGAGGAAGAGCGCGCAGTCACTGACATTCTCGGAGCGCGGGAAATTGCGCGTGTCGATCTTGGCGTCGACCTGCTGGTGGCCCAACCACGCTAACGACATCATACCTCGCTGATTAGCCCAGCTTTTGTCTAGGCCACAGTTATGAGACTACGAACTACTTGGCCAGGAAGAAGATCGGATTGAAAGCGAACCTTCCTTGTCATCTTTGCATCACGGTCAGTCTGCACGAGATTGACCGCTGCAAGCCGGGAGCAAGACCGGGCTGCGCAAACGTTGCAACAGATCCTTCAAGGAAATTCATAGACTCTTAGCAACTCCGGTTCGCTGTGAATGGTAGGCTTATTGCAACGTTTGAGTCAGTGGGGTCCGAACCGTGGCTTATTCTCCGACCCGCCGAACTGCGTGCAATTTCGGCTAAAGGCAATGGCAAGAAGAGCGCCCATCTTGTTTGTTCGACACAGCCATATCGGCTCAAAACAGTATCTTCACGGCCACCGAGATTGTCCGGTCGGTGGACAAGCAACCATATTATTTGGTTCGAAAGCTGCAACATCTGTGGAGAACGCGAAATGACAAATTCAGTAGGACGAGTGCCCAGGCTTTCCAAGTGGCTTGGTCCTGACCAATGCTGACACTGGTCAGTCGCCTACGGACGGCAGCGCATTTAGATCGCCTTCGAATTCTAGGCCTTTGCGCGCACGCGGACCTAACTGTCTGCCAGCTAGCGGAGATTCTGGGTCTGCGTCGTGAGCACGTTGTACGACACGTCCGGCTGCTGGCCAGAGCCGACTTTCTTTACTGCAACGAACAACGTCCGTGGTGCTCGTACAATCTCAAAACAGGAGGTAAGGACGGCGGGCTGGTTCAATTGTTGGTTGATCTCCTGCCCCACGGCGATGGCTATCACAAACGAGACCTTCAACGGCTCGAAGCGGTACGAGACACGCGGCCGAAGGGGACCGCATGCTTGACCGTGAAATAGATCAATCCAATTGGAGCGCGAAGCTACCATGGACAACTCCGCCGACAGCGCCATCGCGCAGCCCGACACTTATGGACGGTCTCGCTTGGCGACGGTTGATTGCCGCGTTCACGAACTGCTTCTAAGACAGGAGCGGCAGGAGCGGACGACGCTCAAACTGATCGCATCTGAGAACTTTGCCTCCTCGGCCGTGCTGGAAGCAACCGGTTCGATTTTCATGAACAAGTACGCCGAGAGGTACCCCGCTGCGCGCTACTACGCGGGAAACGAGATCGTCGATGAGCTTGAGAACCTCGCCATTGAGCGCTTGAACACGTTATTCGGCAGCGAACACGCCAACGTCCAGCCTTATTCCGGCTCGCCGGCCAATCAGGCTGTCTATCGAGCGCTTTTAAGCCCCGGTGACAAGGTGATGGGTTTGCCAATTCCGGAAGGGGGCCACCTCACTCATGGTTGGGCCATCAATTTTTCCGGAACAGACTATAGGCGCGTCCCCTATGGGCTGCACGAAAAGACGCAGCAAATTGACTATGACCGTTTGCGCGAAACAGCAAAACGCGAACGGCCTCGGCTCATTTGGGCTGGCGGTACTGCTTATCCCCGTATCGTCGACTACGCGGCAATGGCAGAAATCGCTCTGGAGGCGAACTCCTACCTCGTGGCCGACATCGCGCACATCAGTGGCCTGATTGTCGCTGGAGTGCATCCGAATCCCGTACCCCATTGCGACGTCGTCAGCAGCACGTCTCACAAGTCGATCCGCGGTCCCCGCGGTGGCTTCATTTTGTCAAGGAATGAAGATCGCTATCAAGCGCTGTATCATTCGAAGGGCAAATACAATCTCGCCAGACGAATAGATCGCGCTGTCTTCCCTCAACTGCAAGGCGGCCCTCATATGAATGTTATCGCGGCGCTAGCTGTCGCTTTGCGGGAAGCCGCGGACCCGTCCTTCCGCAGTTGCGGCCAACAGATTGTCAAAAATGCCAAGGCTCTGGCCCAGGCGCTTCTGGACCGAGGTTATGACCTGGTCACCGGGGGCACTGACAATCACATGCTGATCCTTGATCTTCGCGATCGACCACTATCAGGCAAGGCCTATGCCAAGCGGTTAGCGAAGGCAGGCATCGTTACGAGCTTTAATATGGTGCCGGGCGACCCGCGCCATCCTGCGGTCACAAGCGGAATTCGCCTGGGGGCCCCAGCAGTGACGTCAATGGGCTTGCGCGATGTGGAAACCGTGCAAATTGCTGGCTTCATGGACTCCGTCCTCCGGCGAGCCAGAAGACGAAGATCTCCATGCCTGCGCGCGAAGAGACGTTGCCGATTTGTGCGCTGCGTTCGAGGTCCCGGGCCTCACCGACAGGTAAGGTGGGCTAAGCAAAATGCCCATACAACTCCAACACCCGAAGCGAGGCATTTCATGGCTAGGCAGTTCGTGTTCTCTTCCGAATCGGTTGGCGCGGGACACCCGGATAAGTTGGCCGACAACATCTCGGATGCCATCCTCGATGCCATCCTCCGCACCGATCCCAAGGCGCGCGTCGCCTGTGAAGCGTTGGTAAAATCAGGGATGGTCGTTCTGGCTGGCGAGATTACCAGCGATGCGCAGGTGGATTATAGCCAAGTTGCGCGCGATACGATTCTCGATATTGGATACGACAACGAGGCCGTCGGCTTTGACGGCCGGCGTTGCTCCGTCGTTCATGCACTCACCGAGCAGTCGCCCGACATCAGCCAGGGCGTTGACGAGGGACGAGGGCAGGACCTCCAACAGGGAGCGGGAGATCAGGGCCTCATGTTCGGCTACGCATGCCGCGAAACCGATACTCTGATGCCTTTGCCGATCCAGCTCGCTCATCGCTTGACGAAACAACAGGCAGATGTCCGGAAAGCACGACAGCTTGGCTGGTTGCGTCCTGACATGAAATCCCAAGTCTCAGTGCGCTATGAGGGGTTGCGCCCGGTCGCCCTGGATACCATCGTCGTATCGACCCAACATGACGAGCAGGTCTCGCAAGAGACGGTCCGCGAGGGCGTCATTGAGGAAATCATAAAGCCTGTCCTGCCGACCCACCTGGAGACGGAAGGCATCAGAATTCTGGTCAACCCGACGGGGAGGTTCGTAGTCGGCGGGCCGCGCGGCGACTGCGGTCTCACTGGACGCAAGATCATCGTCGATTCCTATGGTGGGATGGGTCGTCACGGCGGCGGCGCCTTTTCGGGCAAGGACCCGTCCAAGGTTGACCGCTCAGCTGCCTATGCGGCCCGGTATGTCGCAAAGAATATCGTCGCTAGCGGACTTGCGGACGTCTGCGAGGTGCAGCTTGCTTACGCAATCGGCGTGGCCAGTCCGGTTTCTGTCACGGTCAACACGTTCGGAACAGCGAGGGTTGAGGAAAGAAGGATCGAGCGCCTCATTCTTGAGTTGTTCGATCTCAGACCGAAGGGCATTATCAAGATGCTTGATCTCTTACGCCCTATATACCGCAAGACCGCGACCTATGGCCATTTCGGCCGTGAAGAGCCTGATTTCACCTGGGAGAAGACAGACAGGGCCGACGAATTGCGTCGCGAGGCAGGACTTGCCGCCCCGTGAGGGCTGGCGCCGAACGGATTGGCAAGCGCAAAGCCCATTCCCACTGGCCAGACCCGCCCGCGCCCGGCGTGGCAGAAAGCCGGTGGGTTTTTGGCGGAGACATGAATTGATGCCGGACTATGACGTGCTTTGTATCGGAAATGCCATCGTCGACATCATCGCCCAGTGTGACGAGGCGTTCCTGGAGACCAACGGCATCATCAAGGGCGCGATGAATTTGATTGACACGAGGCGCGCCGAACTGCTCTACAGCCGCATGGGCCCGGCCATCGAAGCCTCGGGCGGCAGCGCCGGCAACACGGCGGCGGGCGTGGCCAGCTTCGGCGGCCGCGCCGCCTTCTTCGGCAAGGTCTCGAACGACGCGCTCGGCGAAATCTACGCGCATGACATCCATGCCCAGGGCGTCGCCTTCGACACCAGGCCGCTCAACGGCGAACCGCCGACGGCGCGCTCGATGATCTTCGTCACGCCGGACGGCGAGCGCTCGATGAACACCTATCTCGGCGCTTGCGTCGAGCTCGGCCCGGAGGACGTCGAGGCCGACAAGGCGTCGGGCGCGGCCGTCACCTATTTCGAGGGCTATCTGTGGGACCCGCCGCGCGCCAAGGAGGCGATCCGGCAGACGGCGAAGCTCGCCCACGCCGCCGGGCGCGAAGTGTCGATGACGCTGTCGGATTCGTTCTGCGTCGACCGCTACCGCGACGAATTCGTCGATCTGATGCGCTCCGGCACCGTCGACATCGTCTTTGCCAACAGCCACGAGATCAAGTCGCTCTACCAGACCGCTTCATTCGACGAGGCGCTGGCGCGGATCCGCAAGGACT
>NZ_JAMYND010000037.1:0-49555 GCF_040318885.1 Mesorhizobium sp. M0998 | reverse complement strand
TGGCGCTCGTCGACCGGCCGGTCCTGATCGGCGCGACGGGTGGTGGCCAGCGCCACGCGCTGGTAGTCGAACATCAGCTTCGCCCACTGTTTGGCTTTTACTCCGCCCTGACGGTGCCGAGCGCCGTCTATGGCAGTGACAGCGACTTTGCCGACGGCAAGCTCGTAGATTCGCTGGTTCTGGCGCGGGCCGGGCAGGCCGTGGATCAATTCGTTGCCCTGCTTTCACCGCGCCAGCCGAAGAGCCAACCGGTCCGGGCGGCTTCGGCCTGACGGATAAAGTGCCAAGGCAAGTGCCTGATGGGCGATATATTGCCAAGGCGCGGCCCGTAAGCACTCCGCATTTTGCGCCTGAATAATCCCGCGGGCGACAGCGTGCCGTCTAAATCCGAATTCTTTTTTAAGCGCGAGCTGATTTTAAGAATTCCATTGCTATCTAAGTCTATAATATCAGTGGACTTTAATCCAACGCTCTTTGAATAGGGCGGGCAGTCGAGGGGTTTGCCCTCTGTTCAAAAGGATTAAGGCTCCATGCGAAAACTTATTTCCGCCGCCCTTGTCGGGCTTGCCATAGCGGCCACATCCGCTGCAGCGCATGCCGACGACAAGAAAGTCGTCATCGCCTACCAGACCGGTGCCAATCCCTACAATCTCGGCATTGCCAATGGCGATCTTGCCAAGAAAACCGGCTGGAACATCGAATACCGCCGCTTCAATTCCGGTGCTGACATCTTTGCTGCCATCGCATCCGGCGACGTCCAGATCGGCGATGTCGGATCAAGCCCGTTCGCCGCAGCCGTCAGCAGGGGCATCGACGTGAAGGCCTTCTACATCTCCTCGGTCTCCCGTGACGGAGAAGCCCTGGTGGTGCGGCCCGATATCAAGTCGCCAGCCGACCTGCGGGGCAAGAAGCTCGCGGCCGCGCCGGTATCGACCGATCATTACCAGCTTCTCGCCGTCCTCAAGCAGGAAGGCATTTCGGAGAAAGAAACCCAGGTCATCGCCATTCCGCAGCCCGAAATCGTCGCTGCCTGGAAGCGCGGCGACATTGACGGGGCCTTCGTCTGGGATCCGGCACTCTCTGAACTCAAAAAGGACGGCAAGGTTCTGCTCACAGCCGGCCAGGTCGCCGACCGTGGCGCGCCGACCTTCAGCGCGCTGGTCGTGACCGGCGATTTCGCCAAGGCCAATCCCGACTTCCTCGGCCAGTATGTCCGGCTGATCGACGGCTACAACACCGCCTACCTGAGCAACCCGGCCGCATGGGGACCGGACTCCGAGAGCGCCAAGCTGATCGCCAAATTGCAGGGCGGCACGGCGGCCGAGAATTCGGAGCAGTTGAAGACAACAGTGGTTCCGCCGCTCGACGAGCAGGTGTCCGACAAATGGCTGGGCGGTGGTGAGAAGAGCGCCGTTGCGAAAATCCTCAAGGACACTGCGGGCTTCCTGAAGGACCAGCACAAGATCACCGCCATCAAGGACAGCTACGCCGCGTTCGCCGATCCGGAATACGCAGACGCTGCCAAAGCCTCGAACTAGAAATCCCTGAACGACATCCGGATCTGGCTGGCGAAAATCTCGCCAGCCAGATCGCTTGGAGGGCCAGTATGCTTCGAATTCACGATGCCAGCGTGACCTTTCCGGCCTCGGATGGCCAGGACGTACACGCGCTTGATCACGTCTCGCTCGATATCGCTCCAGATTCCATCGTTGTCGCGGTTGGTGCTTCCGGATGCGGCAAGTCGACATTGCTCAACGCGATCGCCGGCTTCCTGCCGCTCACCGAAGGCACGATCACACTGGACGGAAAAGAAATTGTCGCGCCCGGCGGCGATCGTGGCGTCGTCTTCCAGAAAGATACCTTGCTGCCCTGGGCCAATGTGCTGGACAATGTCGCTCTCGGCCTGAAATACCGGGGCGTGCGGCGCGGTGAACGCCATGAGCGATCGAGGCGTCTGCTGGAACTGGTCGGGCTCGCCGATTTCGCCGAAAAGCCGCCCTATGAACTGTCCGGCGGCATGCGCCAGCGAGTCGGCATCGCGCGGGCGCTGGCCACCGATCCGAAGATCCTGCTGATGGACGAGCCGTTCGGCGCCCTCGACAGCCTGACGCGCGAGACGATGCAGCAGCTTCTGGCCTCGGTCTGGGCCAAGACCGGCAAGCAGATCCTGTTCATTACCCATTCGATCGAGGAAGCCCTCACGCTCGGCAGCACCATCGTTGTGATGTCGCCTCGACCAGGCCGCATCGTTGCCCGGTTCGACGCCGACTTCGTTCGCGACTTCGCTGAGAGCGGCGACATCGGGCCGATCCAGTCCCACCCGCGTTTCATCGAACTGCGGCAGGAAATCCGCTCGCTCATCCACCAGCCGGAAGGCGCCCGCACAGGAACCTTGCAATGACGCTCGCCGCCAATTCCGGAACCTCTTTTTCGTCTTCGATAGCTCAGCGCGCGCCGTCTCCCAAGACGCGCCGGTCCGCTTCGACAAGCACGCTCGGCATCAGCCTGGTCACCCTGGCGTCGCTCATCGCGTTGTGGTTTTTGGCCACGCGCTTCGGCTGGGCGTCGCCGCTGTTCCTGCCGTCGCCGGCCGAGGTACTGACCCAGTTCAGCGCCGTCTGGGCCGATGGCTATGCCAACGGTACGCTCCTCGAGCACACACTCGCCAGCCTCGGCCGCATCGCCGCGGCGCTCGGTGTCGGCATTTTCCTGGGCATTCCGCTCGGCCTGCTGATGGGACTCAATCGCTGGGTCAAGGGCATCTTCAGCGTTCCGATCGATCTCTACTGGGGTCTGCCGCCTTTGGCCTACCTGCCGCTGCTGATCATCTGGCTGGGCATCGGCGAAACGTCCAAGATCGTGCTCCTGTCGCTGTCGACCTTCGCCCCGATCTGTTTTGCCGCACAGGCCGGCGTCCGGTCGGTGCCGGCCGAACGCATCAATGCCGCGCTGTCGCTCGGTGCGAGCCGGCTGCAACTTTTCACCAGCATCATCCTGCCGTCCGCGTTGCCGGAAATCATGACCGGCCTGAAGATTGCCATCGGCGCCGGATTGTCCACGCTGGTAGCGGCCGAGCTGATCGCGGCCCAGTCGGGCCTCGGCTACATGATCATGTCGGCGGCCAATTTCCTCGCCACCGACGTCGTCTTCGTCGGCCTCATCGTCATCGCCATTCTTGCCTTCGCCTTTACCAGCGGCATGCGCTGGCTGGAGCATCGCCTCATCCCCTGGAAGGGCAAGATCTGACGCTTGCCTAGACATTCCGCAATCGCTGAAGGAAACAATCCGATGTCCAGCAACACCCGTCCGCTCGACCTCTACTGGTATCTGCCGACCCATGGCGATGGACCGTATCTCGGCACGGACGAGCGGCACCGCCCGGCAACCTTCGGCTATCTCAGGGAGATCGCCCAGGCTGCGGACCGGCTTGGCTTCAAGGGTGTGCTCCTGCCCACAGGAACGCGTTGTGAAGACGCCTGGATCGTGGCGGCCGGGCTGATCCCGCTCACCGAACGGCTGAAGTTCCTCGTGGCACTTCGGCCGGGCAGCGGTACACCGGCGCTGTTTGCGCGTCATGCAGCCACTCTGGACCGCATTTCCGGCGGTCGTGTCCTGCTCAATGTCGTCACTGGAGCCGACCCGGCCGATCTCGCCGGCGACGGCAACAAGCTCAGTCATGACGAGCGCTATGCACAGACCGACGAGTTCCTGACCATCTGGCGGCGGATCCTTTCGGGTGAGCCGGCGGATTTCGACGGCAAATATCTTTCCGCCCACGGCACCGACATTTCCTTCCCGCCGGTTCAGCGGCCGCATCCGCCACTCTGGTTCGGAGGCTCTTCGGATGCCGGCATCGCGATCGCCGCCAAGCACGTGGACACCTATCTGAGTTGGGGTGAACCGGTGGACCAGCTTGCCGAAAAGATCGCCCGCGTCAGGGTGGCAGCGGCAGCGAAAGGCCGCACGATGCGCTTTGGCCTGCGCATTCACCTTATCGTACGCGAAACGGAGGATGAAGCCTGGGCTGCAGCCGACCGGCTGATCAGCCACGTAACCGACGACCTGATCGCCGAAGCCCAGAAGGGATTTGTCCACATTTCGGAATCCGTCGGCCAAAAGCGCATGTCGGCGCTGCATCAGGGCCGACGCGATCGGCTGGTCGTCGGCCCGAACCTGTGGGCGGGACCGGGGCTGGTGCGCGGAGGTGCGGGAACGGCCTTGGTCGGCAATCCCGACAATGTTGCCGCGCGCATTCGCGAGTATCAGGAGATCGGCATCGAAACCATCATCGCGTCCGGCTATCCGCATCTGGAAGAGGCGTTCAACGTCGCTGAATTGCTTTTCCCCAAACTCGGCCTGAATGGCGAAGCCGCACCCCAGGAGCGCAGCTGGGACGTCGAGTTCGGACGCCCCAAAGTCACCGCGTCCGCTTCGTGACGACCTGCCGACAGCGTCGGCCAGGGCGATGTCATGTGGCTTCGCGGCGGCGATCGGAGCGAGGCTGCGGCCAGGTCCAATGACACGGCTTTCGGGAAAGTCGACCGAGAGCAAGTAGCGTCCTGGCTAACCGCCGGATAAAGTTAGGATAGGCCATATCCGGCCGCTCAAGCGAGCTCGGCTGGCGTTATCCCAGGAGCCCTCCTGGGATAACTGCTATTGAGGCCGCGGCCGGCCCCTCCGACAGCCTCAGGCGGTAACGAGGTCGCTCACATCGGCCCCGGCACCATCTTGGTCGGCTGCTCAGGCATCGGAAACGGATAGTTGTCGCATTTCACGTCCGGGTTCGTCGGGCTGAACATTCCGAGCGGGTTGTCCTTGAACAGCCAGGCGTGAAGGTCGTAGTGGTGGAACTCCTTGGGGATGAGCGGATAATGCCCCTCCATCGGCCCCTGGAATGTCTGGCCGAAGAGCTTCGGCGGCTCCTTGGTGTCCGGCGTCAAAGGCACGAGCCATTCCGCGCCGACCAGGCGCAATTCGCCGCCCACCGGCTCATAGATCAGCACATTGGGGCGCGTCGGATCCGCGGTCGGGCCGACAGTCGTGACGTTGACGAAATGGATGCCCATCGCGCCCTTCGGGTAGTCCATCGCCCCCTCTACCTTTTCACCGCTGTAGAAGACGCATCCTACCGTCGATAGATAAAGCTCGCGAATGGCAACCTTGTAGTCTTCATACCTGGACAGCGATTTACGCAGGGCATCGATCTCGGCTTTGTCGGGTTCGGCCGCCCGAGGAGTGGCGGCGTTCAGACACGCGCCAACGAGACCTGCCAAGGTGAGGATACCGACACGCCTGAGGTGAGTTGTTTTCATCATGCATTCCTCCCGGATTTTTTTCTTCTGGCCGTGCAGGACCGAGGCGGCAGTGATGCTGGACGCGCGGCCGTAATTGATCGCCTCATCCCGGTTGGGACTGCGTCGATGCTAATCCTTTCCGCTGATCGGGAGAATTAACCCTGACGACCTAGGCCCGAGCGGGCCGACTGTGCAGAGACGGACGGTCGGGCCCCCTTCGGACCCCATGCACTAGCGCCGGCGCAGCAGGCTCCTCATCCGGTTGCGCAACAGGCGCGCCATGTTGCGGGTTTCGCGGTAGAGGTGAAGCTGCGACGCCGCCTGGCGGGCGGGGCGGTCGGCGTCCGGCGTCAGCCCGATCACCAGCGTGCCCATCGGCTTGCGTTCGCTCCACAGCCGGCTCATCACCGGATGGTCGGGCACCGCGCAGGAATCGGTCATCATGATGTTGGGGTCGTCGAGATGCTGCCTGGTCACCTCGATCATCAGCAGCGTGCCCGGCGAATAGGCAGCGAGCGTCTCGTCATAGGCGGTCTTCCAGGTGTAGGCGACGCCGGCCTCGACGAAGACGACCAGGCAGGCGATGGTGCGGCCGTCGAGCGTCAGCGAATGGATGCGGCAGAGATCCTGCTCGGCCAGCCGGTGCACCGCTTCGCGGGCGAAGGCGGCCCGGTAGCGGTCGATCGCCATGGCGGTGCGCTCGCGGCCTTTCCAGCCGGCAGCCTCCAGCGTCAGGAAATTTTCGATGGCGTGGCGGATCTCGTCAGGCCCGCGCGCCACGACATGCTCCAGCCGGCCGAGGTCGGCGAGGCGGCGCTTCAGGCGGCGGAACTCGCGATAATGGTGGGCGCGCAGCGAAGCTTTCAGATATTCCTCGCCGTCGAGCTCGCTTTCGAGCACCGGGCGCTCGGCCTTGCCGGTGGTGACCAGCGTCAGGCCGCGCGTTTCGGCGACGCTGGCGAGCAGGCTGGCCACCGGGCCGTCCAGCCTTATGTCGGGCAGCACGAAGACTTTCGGCAGCTTGAGATGCGGCCGCGACAGCATCGAGAAGAGATCCTCGATCACGCCGATCGGATCGTCGCGGTCGACCAGCGGCGTGCCGATCGGGCCGAACGGGCTCGACCAGGTGCGCATGACTGGAACCCCGAGCGGCACCGCCGGCCGCTCGACCGAGAACGGCACCAGCAGGCGCAGCCGGTTGCGGTACTGGTCGCCGTCCCGGATGACGGCCAGCCGCACCTCGCGGTCCTCGAGCCTGGGCATGGCCGGCGCCAGGAAGCGCGGATTGAAGAAGACGTTGGGCTCGATCGTGCGGGTACAGAGATAGTCGAGCTCCTCGACCAGGTCGAAGCCGGCGGAGGCCGGATAGATGGCAAGCTTGCGCTCGGGCCGGTTGTTGGCGAGGATCTCGACATGGGCGGGGTCGGCTTCGCGGGCAAGCCCGGCAAGGCCGGACACCATGGCGCCGGCCGGGCCGCCGCTGGTTTCCTCGAGCAAGGGGACGGCAGCCATCAGGCGGCTCCTTTGGCGGGCACGAAAATGACCATGGCGATGCCGAGCTTGCGCCAGACCGTAAAGGACAGCGCGCCGGCCTCGAAGATCATGGCGAAGACGGTGGCCATCGCCGCGCCCCACAGACCGAAAAGCGGGATCAGCATGACGCTAAGCGCGATGTTGAAGGCCAGCGTCATGGCGTAGACGGCAGCACAGATGTTCTGGTTGCCGCTCATGGTGAGCAGGCTTTCGCAAGGGCCGACGGCGGCACGCGCGACGACGCCGAACACCAGCAGGAACAGCAGCGGATAGCCGGCGGAAAATTCGGGGCCGAACAGGGTCAGCATCGGCTCGCCCAGGGCCAGAACCAGCAGCGCCATCGCCAGCGACGGCCAGAAGGTCCACGACACGGTTTCGCGGGCAAAGGCGGCGAGCTTTTGCGGCTCGCCATGGGTGAACTGCGCATAGCGCTGGGCGACGCCGGCCTTGACGGCGAAATAGACGAAATGCACCAGCGCCAGCGTCTTGACGGTGGCGAAATAGACGGCGACGTCGTTGGGATCGAGATAGGCGCCGACCATCAGCACGTCGGCATTGGTGAGCAGGAAGAAGAAGCTCTCGACCAGGAAGATCGGCAGCGAGACGATGAACCATTGGCCGAAATGCAGCTTCATCGGCCCGGCCGGAATTCTTTTGTCGATGCGCGAGGTGACGCCGACGAGCTGACCGAGCGTGGTGGCGTAGGTGGCGGCGATCGCGGCGAAGATCGCCGTTCTGGCATCGGGCGCGTAGCCCGCCAGCAGCATCAGCGCCATGAACGCCAGGATCAGCAGCGGCCGCACCAGGAATGTCGGCGACAGCGCAAACAGCGCCCAGGAATTGGCCCGCGCCAGCCCTTGCAGCAGGTCGGACATGGCGATCATCGGCAGGCAGATGATGCCGAGGATGAACGGCACGACATAATAGTTCTCGATAAAGGGCGACAGTAGCCAGACGCCGAGCGCGCCGAGGCCGGCGATCACCGTCGAGGCAACCAGCACGAACAGCCGGCTGGCCCGCACGATGCCGCGCAATTCGGCCAGCATGCCGCGCTCGCGATATTCGGGAATGAAGCGGATGATCGAGGTGTGGAAGCCGAGGCAGGCGAGATTGCCGACGATGACCATCGTCACCCACACGAGCACGAAAATGCCGTATTCGAACGACCCCATCCAGCGCGCCATCAAAACCTGGCTGACGAAGGCGATGACGGCGCTGATAATGCGGACTGAAAAGGCGATCAGCGACATGCGGCCGGCCTCGCCGCGCGCGCCGGCGCTGAACAGCACGGCATCGATCAGGCCAAGCAGCGGCCTGATGCGCAGCGCAAGGCGCTGCGGCAGGAACCGCCCGGCTGTCGTCGCCGCGGAAAAGCGCACCCAATACTCTCCGTTTTCCGCCAATTTACAGGGATTGGGTGTAGCGAAGACACATTAAGAAACGGTTGGGTGGGGAGGAGGCGGGGCGGACGAAAAGCCAACGATTCGGCTTTTCGAGCGATGAACGCTCGGATCCTAGCGGAGGCAGGAGAGCGATACGCCGGCTCCTTACTCCCCTTTGTGGGAGAGGTCGGATCGCCCCCGATGTGCCCTACAAATCCGCAGTCAATCCAGATAAGGGGCAACCACTTCATTTGTTCGCTTTTCAGATGGCCTTCACTATAGGAAAAGCCCTATCCCATGGCGAACCTTCATCACGGCCAAACCACACCCGAGAGCCCTCTTTTACTTTTGATGTGCCGTAGAAACTTTCTGGATGGTACATCAGAATTGTGTTCTGACTATCAGAAATACGCCCCGTATATCCATGCAGCTGGCTAATAATCCCGTAATCGTATCTCGTTATAGAGTAGCATAAATCTTCACAAAGTAGCGCCAATTGAGATGCGGTCGGACGTTTGTTTTCGTCTTTATCTAAGCGGCGACAGATGATTTCAAAAAGTTGTTTTCCTAAACTTTTAAACTGAGCGGAATTTATCTGAGTTGGAGGCTTTGGGGTTTTCGCTGCAATGATATTAGGTATAGACTTAAGGCCCGTTCCAAATGGGAGCTCGCCGACGAGAAGCTCGTAGGTAATTGCTGCTATTGCCCACACGTCCGACGATTTCTTAGGCATTTTGAATTCGTTGATCGCTTCGGGTGACATGTACGGTATTGCTCCGAGGACGGTTTTTGATGAAGTAGAACCTCCGGCTTCAGCCCATGGCCCGATCTCGGCTTCAGCCATCTTGGCAATGCCAAAGTCTGTAATTTTTACATTATCGAACTGGAATCCGCCTACGACCATAATGTTGCTTGGCTTTAAATCTCTATGTACAACTTCTACTGCATGCGAAGCAGCTAATCCCTTTGCCAATTGATGCAATATCCGCGTGCATGTCGAAGGTGGAAGATAAGGAAGGTTGCCTTCCATCACCGCAGCCAAGTCTGCTCCTGGTACAAGTTCTTCAATAATAAAAGGCCGCCCTCCATCTTCGAAGTAATCAAGTGTCTTCGCTACGTTCGGATGATTTACTTTAGCACTGACCACGGCAGATTGCTGAAAGCGCTTTAGTCCAGCGTCATCCTTAGGTGTCTTAAGAGCAACTTGTCGGCCAAACAATTGATCAACTACGCGGTAAACGTGCTGCATGCCGCCTGCTCCGATCCATTCTTCCGGACTGTAGCGGCCGGCAATCGCTGCCGTCCCTTTTGATACCGGGCCCTTCAATTCATCACCTCGGGGTGAGAGATATCTGCCGTAATCGAGGTCCTGAGTCTCCTGTCGCCACTCGGATCCCCCAAAACTATCACCGCGGCTCCCTGCAACCTGTATCCCACAACGACCTGCCGATTGTTGTGTCTCACATGGCCTAATACCTGAGTCACAACAAAATCGAGCCCATCATAACTTATGGTTACTCCGTCGCCCTGTGCAGTAAGAGTGACGGTCCGGTTGGCAGCATCAACGAAATGATCGCTACCCGAATACGTGATCAGCATGCGGTGCTTATCAAATAAGAGATTTTTTCCGAGAGCGGCCCGGAGCGTTTCGGCATTGGGTCGCTCCAATGGATCATAACTCAGCGTCGAATTCAGTAAATAAGCTATTTCAACGGGAACTGAGACGTCGGTGGAATTAAAAGCCAATGACTTTTTAGGTATGGACGGAGGGACATGCCCAAGTTCAGGCGGCAGCTTGCCCGCATTCAGAAGCCATAATGCGGTGACCCCAAATGCGAATATATCTACAGCCGCCGTAAAAATATGGTTCCCGCTGGAATCGGGAATAAAAACCTCAGGTGCTGCATAGAACGGAGTAAAAAATAGTTGTTTTGTTTTTGCCCCATCAGAGAGTTTTGCGAGACCAAAGTCAAATATTTTCAGTACGCCAGAGCTATCGACCTTCATGTTATCCGGTTTTATGTCGCGATGAACACGGCCGTGCTGATGAACGTCGCTAATTCCGGAAATTATGGAGTACAATGAACGAAGTGCCACGCCGGTACCAGACGAGGCTTCAATCGGTTTTAGGTCTGTGCCTTCTATGTACTCTTCGACAAATCCCACGATCTCTAAGTCATCATGGATAACGTCCAAGACTTGGACTACGTACTTCGACCTGATGTCAGCAAGGGCAGATAGCTCATCCATAAGTCTATACTTTTCGATCCCAGGCTTAAGAGATTTCACCACCACTTGACGCTGAAGATTGCTGTCAAAGCAAAGAGCGGTCTCCCCCATTCCTCCTCCGGAAAGAGTCATGACCATCTTGGAATACCTGGTCGGGAGAGTTATCATTCCTGTTTCTTACTCTTGTTATTGAACTCTATATTCAATTGCGGTTTTTCAATTTCATTTTCAGAAACTCGAGCTTTGTTCTCACCCGGTTTCTTGTCGGTCTTTCGAGGAGTTCGAGCGGGTTTCTTTGATTTTACTCCTGTCGATTCTGCAGATTTATTCAATTCTTGTGAGAATTGCCCAATCTGACTAGGCGAAGCAAGCCACATCTCCAGTCGATCGCTGGGGCTCCATATAGTAAGCTCAGTACCTCTCGCGAAGTGCGGTCCAGGGCTAAAGTCATTTGCATAAATCACCACTGCCGAAGAATTATCCTCGACGCCCATCGCTTCCGCGACGTATGTAATCTTGCGCGCAAGTTCCCCGGGGCTTCTAGAGTGGCGATTAATTCTCTCCAGTGCTTTTTTTCCGATACTATGAGCGCCATCAGACGTAATTATAAAAGTCGAACTTAGAGCATCGGACACAGGAAAAATGTGAGGCTCAATAGCCTTTCCAATTCCAACAAACTGAAGAAGACGACTGTCCAAATTATCTTCATTCGCATCGCTGATCTGATGAAGCTGCCCACCGATGGTGTCGTCGCGAGTTAAGAGGTCAAGGCTCCTATCCGGTCTGCTCGCATACAGCCTGCTATCCCCAACGTGCGTAGCCCAGGCTTCTCCAGAACCCCTAATAACCAAAGCAGTAAGAGTAGTGCCGCCATCGCCTCGAAATCTACGATGAACTTCTGCATTGGCGGCATTGATCGCCCCTAACATTTGGCTTGCGATTGGCGCACCTGAGGGCAATGCTAAGCGAGCAAGGAATGTTCCGGCGGCACAACCGGCGGCTGCGCCTCCCTCTTTCATTCCCCCCATTCCGTCACAGATCAATGCAATCAGCAAAGCCTCGCCCGACGGCCTCACGATATAGGCAACCGCCGCTCGATCCTGATTTTCCTGGCGCACCGGTCCCTTCGAGGAACCTACCCCAATACCATCGTTAACCTGCGTGCTGCGGCCGATCGCCTGCTTGGAAATAAAATATTCGATGCGATCTTCAAGTTCGCTACTCACATGTTCTCCATGCGTCTGTCTAAGGCCTAATTCTCTGATGTTTGGGCAACCACGATCTTGGTTCAGCACAATTCCTAAATGCTTAAATCGCCAGAGTTAAATGCTCGCCGGAAAAATAATAGACGAGTTCATTCTTGAAGGCATCCGACAAAGCAGGATTTTCCCCGATCTGCATATGGCACAATATTGTAGTTTGAGCCAACACTGAGGCTTCGTCGGCTTACCGGCGAGGCGCTCCTTGAAAATCGCGAATCGACCATCAAACCTACCGCAAGGTTTTATGAGCCACGCGTCACGCTGAGGATCTATGGATACGACTGTTATACGATGATGGAGCGAGCCGTCTTCTGCAACATGGACGATTTAGTTTTGCTAATCTAGTTTTAGATTGAGCCGAGATGCCTGCCGGGGCGCCCCCCCTCTGGCCTGCCGGCCATCTCCCCCTCAGGTGGGGAGATCGGCTAGTCGCAAGCGCCGGCGCTGCCCCTCATCCGCCCTTCGGGCACCTTCTCCCCGTGAACGGGGCGAAGGAAAGCAGTGCCTTACGCAAACGCCCCATGACAATGCTTGTATTTTTTCCCTGACCCGCACGGGCAAGCCTCGTTGCGGCCGACCTTGCCCCAGGTCGCCGGGTTCTTCGGGTCACGGTCTTCGGGGGCGACAATGGCGTTGGTCTCCTGGCGGACCAGCACGGCCGTCTCGCCGCCTTCGAAATCGTCCTCGCCGGTAAAGCCGTCGATATGGCTGCCGAACATGTCGGGCGCTTCGGGCGGCGGCGCATCGGCCGCCTGGCGGACCAGTTCGACGCGCATCAGTTGCGCGGTGACGGCCTGGCGCAGATTGCCCAGCATCGCCTGGAACAGCTCGAACGCTTCGCCCTTGTACTCCTGCAGCGGATCGCGCTGCGCATAGCCGCGGAAGCCGACGACCGAGCGCAGATGGTCGAGATTGACGATGTGCTCGCGCCACAGATGGTCGAGCGTCTGCAGCACCACCGAGCGCTCGACATAGGTCATCACGTCGGGGCCGAAACGCTCGGCGCGCTCCTTGGCGGCGGCCTCGGCGGCCTGGCTGATGCGCTCGCGGATGTCGTCCTCGGCGATGCCCTCTTCCTTGACCCAGTCCTCGACCGGCAAATCGAGGTTGAGGAATTCGGCGATCTCGGCCTTGAGGCCGGCGACGTTCCACTGCTCGGCATAGGCATTTTCGGGAATGTTCTTGGCGACGATCTCCTCGATGACGCCTTCGCGCATCTCGGTGATGGTCTCGGACAGGCCCTCGCCGTCCATCAGCTCGATGCGCTGCTCGAACACCACCTTGCGCTGGTCGTTCGAGACGTCATCGTATTTCAAGAGGTTCTTGCGGATGTCGAAGTTGCGCGCCTCGACCTTCTTCTGCGCCTTTTCCAGCGCCTTGTTGATCCACGGATGGATGATCGCCTCGTCTTCCTTGAGGCCGAGCTTCTGCAGCATGCCGTCCATGCGCTCGGAACCGAAGATCCGCATCAGGTCGTCCTGCAGCGACAGGAAGAATTTCGACCGGCCGGGATCGCCCTGGCGGCCCGAGCGGCCGCGCAACTGGTTGTCGATGCGGCGCGATTCATGGCGTTCGGTGGCCAGCACGTAGAGGCCGCCGGCGGCGAGTGCCTTTTCCTTCAGCCGGGCGATGTCGTCGCGGATTTCCTTTTCCCTGGCTTCGCGCTCGGGGCCGGCCGGCATGTCGCCAAGCTCCTCGGCGATGCGCATGTCGGCATTGCCGCCGAGCTGGATGTCGGTGCCGCGGCCGGCCATGTTGGTGGCGATGGTGATGGCGCCGGGCTTGCCGGCCTGGGCGACGATCGCCGCCTCGCGCTCGTGGTGGCGGGCGTTCAGCACCTCGAAATCCTTGAAACCTTCCTTGCGCAGGCGTTCGGCCAGCTGCTCGGACTTCTCGATGGAAGTCGTGCCGACCAGCGTCGGCTGGCCCTTGGCGCGGGCTTCCTTGATCTCCTTGACGATCGCCTTGTATTTCTCCTCGACCGTCCGGTAGACCTCGTCGTCTTCGTCAATGCGGATGACCGGCAGGTTGGTCGGGATCTCGGTGACGTCGAGATTGTAGATGTTGGCGAATTCCTCGGCCTCGGTCAGCGCCGTGCCGGTCATGCCGGCGAGCTTCTTGTAGAGGCGGAAATAGTTCTGGAAGGTGACCGAGGCGAGCGTCTGGTTCTCCGGCTGGATCGCCACATGCTCCTTGGCTTCGAGCGCCTGGTGCAGGCCCTCCGAATAGCGGCGGCCGGGCATCATGCGGCCGGTGAACTCGTCGATGATGACGATCTCGCCGTTGCGCACGATATAGTCCTTGTCCCGCTGGAACAGCCGGTGCGCCTTCAGCGCGTTGTTGACGTGGTGGACGATGGCGACGTTCTCGACGTCGTAGAGCGACTCGCCCTTGAGCAGACCCGCATCGCGCAGCATGTTCTCCAGCTTCTCGGTGCCTTCCTCGGTGAAGATCGAGGTCTTCTGCTTCTCGTCGATCTCGTAGTCCTGCGGCTGCAGCTGGATGATGAAGGTGTCGATGGTGTTGTACATTTCCGAACGGTCCTCGAGCGGACCGGAAATGATCAGCGGCGTGCGCGCTTCGTCGACCAGGATGGAATCGACCTCGTCGACGATGGCGTAGCTGTGGCCGCGCTGCACCATCTGGGCGCGCTCGTATTTCATGTTGTCGCGCAGATAGTCGAAGCCGAGCTCGTTGTTGGTGGCGTAGGTGACATCGGCGGCGTAGGCGACGCGGCGCTCCTCGTCGGACAGGCCGTGGACGATGACGCCGACCTTGAGGCCGAGGAATTTGTAGACGCGGCCCATCCATTCGGAGTCGCGCGTGGCCAGGTAGTCGTTGACGGTGACGACATGGACGCCGTTGCCGGCGAGCGCGTTGAGGTAGACCGGCAACGTCGCCACCAGCGTCTTGCCTTCGCCGGTGCGCATCTCGGCGATGCCGCCATTGTGCAGCACCATGCCGCCGATCAGCTGCACGTCGAACGGCCGCATGCCGAGCACGCGGCGGGCGGCCTCACGCACGGTGGCGAAGGCCGGCACCAGGAGGTCGTCGAGACTGGCGCCGTTGGCGATGTCCTGGCGGAACTTGTCCGTGCGGGCCTGAAGCTCGGCGTCGGAAAGCGCCTGCATCTCGTTTTCCATGGCATTGATCGCCTCGACGCGCGGCCGGGTCGATTTGACCCGACGATCGTTGGAGGAGCCGAAAACCTTACGGGCGAGACCGCCGAGACTGACCATCCAATGGCCCTTTCGATAGCATTCCAAGTCATTGCGACGGGCGCCGGCTGGCCCCATCAACTCCACGTGAACGCGGACAAACGCAAAAAGCGCCCGGAAAACGGTTCTGGACGCAAAGTCGTTGGACAGATAAGAGGGGGCTCATTCGATGTCAACGCCGCGCTCGCCCTGTCGACCGCGCCAAATTCCGCCACAATCTTGCTGGTCTGGAAGCCATTCCGCTCTAGCTATCCCGCTTTGGAGATAATCGTAATGTCAGTATTGTTCCGCCGCGCGTCGCTCGCCAGCCTTGGTCTGGCATTCGGGCTATCGGCCCTCTCGCTGTCGCCGCTGATGGCACAGGAGGCCGCCCCTGCCCAGCCGGCAGCACCCGCTCCGGCGGCCAAGCCGGTCGATCCGAACGCCGTGGTCGCCACCATCAACGGCCAGACGCTGACCGAGGCAGACCTTGGGCTTGCCGAGGGCGAGCTGTCACAACAGTTCGCGCAGCTTCCGCCCGAGCAGCGCCGCGCCGCGGCGCTGTCGGCGGCGATCGAAATCCGCGTGATGGCGGCCCAGGCGGTGACCACCGGCCTCGACAAGGATCCCGACTTCCAGCGCCGCATGGCCTTCCTGCAGCAGCGCGCGCTGCATGGCGAAATGGTCGAGAAGGGCGTCGTCGACAAGGTTACCGATGCCGAGGTCCGCGCCCGCTACGACCAGGAAATCGCCAACACGCCGCCCAGCAATGAGGTGCACGCCCGTCACATCCTCGTGAAGACGAAGGAAGAGGCAGACGCCATCATCAAGCAGCTCGACGGCGGCGCCGACTTCCAGAAGCTTGCCAACGAGCACACCAGCGATCCGAGCGGCAAGACCAGCGGCGGCGATCTCGGCTGGTTCGGACCTGGCCAGATGGTGCCGGAATTCGACAAGGCGGTGTTTGCGCTGGCGGTCGGCAAATATACCGACCAGCCGGTGCAGTCGCAGTTCGGCTGGCACGTCATCAAGGTCGAGGACAAGCGCACCAAGCAGCCGCCGGCGTTCGACCAGGTCAAGGACCAGGCGCGCCAGGCGGTCATCCGCGACAAGTATTTCGCGCTGGTCAAGTCGCTGCGCGCCAACGCCAAGGTCGACATCCCCGATGCGAACCTGAAGAAGACGGTCGACGCGCTGGAAAGCGCCAAATAGGCCAGACTGGGCTACGACAGGGCGCGCTGCCGCCCTGTCGCTTCTATTTGGCAGGGCGAGCGATGATGCGTCGACGCCGCCGCCGGACCGCCGTGGCGTGGTCGGCATCGTCAGCGACTATGCCTTTCAAAACATAGCCGACCGCCCTGCGCAGCGTCGCTTCGTCCTCATCCAGGCGGTTCGTCAGAAGATGCGTCCAGGCGAACGAGGCAATCAGGTCGGCGACGACAGTGGCATCGACGTCGGCAGCTATTTCTCCCCTTGCCTTGGCGCGTTCGACCATCTGGCCGGTGTGGACACGACGCCCTCTTGCGTATTCGGCGAGGGCGGCGGCGGCTTTTTCGTCCGACTGCGCCTCGGCAATCAGCGATCTGAACACGCTGCCCGACGACGTGTCGCGCCAATGCGCGAACAAGCTCTTCAGAAAGCCGACGAGATCCTCCGCAAGGTTCCCGGTATCGGGATTGTCGACGCGCTTTTGCCGTTGATAAACGTCGAGCAGCAAGGCGGCCTTGCTTGGCCACCAGCGATAGATCGTCGGTTTTCCGGCGCGTGCGCGGCGCGCCACCGCCTCGATCGAGAAGCCGGAATAGCCAGCTTCGACCAGTACCGCCTCGGCGGCATCGAGAATGGCATCGGCGCTTTCCGGGCTGCGCCGTGCGCCAGCCGACTTGCGCCCGGGATCGGTGATTTCGCCCATCTCTTCTTCCTTACGCGCGATTTCGCAGCCATCATATACAACTCTTGACGAAACGGAACGATCCGTTTTATATGTAACGGAACGTTCCGTAACGATAAGGAGAGTTTGATGAACTCGACCGCCGTGACCCGCTTTTCGCGCCTGCGCTTCGCCCTGCTGGTGCTGCTCGGCGTCTATCCGCTGATCACTGCCATTTTGTACGTGGTTTTTCCGCTGACGCAGGAATGGCAAATCTGGCAGCGCACGCTGGTCATCGCGCCGCTGATGGTCTCGATCATGATCTGGGGGCTGATTCCGGGCGTGCAGCGGGCGTTTCGCGGGTTCATCAACCCAGCGGTCCGCTGATGTTCATTCCAGCGCTTGCGACGTCTCCGAGGCAACGCGCCACGCGCCGTCGGCCAGCACGAGTTCCAGCGTCACCCGCGCCTTGCCGGTCAGGCGCTGCGCCGATTTGTCTTTCGGCACATAGTCGTAGCGCATGGCGAAAACCACGTCGGCACGGTCCTGGCCGTGCGGCGTCACCTCAAGGCTGCCGGGCTCGAGGCCGAACGACCACGATGCCCATTGCGCGAACCAGTCCGTCTTGACCTTGACGATCGCCTCGCTGTCGTAGCGCGTGCCGTAGATGGTGGCCGACGCACCGTAAAGCCGCTTGACGGTTTCGCGCATCCTCTTGGCATCCAGCGCCAGATAGTCCTGGCGCAGAAACTGCTCGATGGCGCTCTTGTCGCCGACGGAGCGCTCGAGCGCTGCGACCTCAGACGCGGGAGCCGGGCTGACGGCCGGTTTCGTTTGCCGGGCAGTGTCTCCGCCCGGAACGAATTCGAAACGCTCGAGCAGCGACCCCTGCTCCCAGGGACGCTGCGCCTCGCGCGTTGCGGAAACGACGTCGCGGCGCACCGCGATCATCATGTCGTTGATGCTTTGTCCGGGCTCGGCCATATGCCGCAAAAGTGCCGCCGCAAAGGGCGAGTTGCGCCCCGTCCCGTCCATTGCGACGGCGCCGGGCGCAGTCGAGAAGGCGATGAATGAGCCGCGTGTCGACTCGAACTGGGCGAGGCCGGCGAGAGCCGTCGCCGAGCGCGTGATGGTGCTGCGGCTGAGGCTTCGGGCAAACGGGTTGTTGCGGCAGGCATCGAGGAAGACCAGGCTGACCTTGGTCTGCTGCTCCATGATGTCGAGAACCTCGTCGATCGGCACCGCCTCGAGCTGCAGCTTGACCGGCATGTCCAGCCGGGCGTCGACCGGCACGATGAAGTTGCGCCCGTCGACCTGCAGGCCGTGGCCGGCATAGTAGAACAGCCCGGCACCGGCGCCTTGCAGCGCATCGGAGAATTCGCCGATCTTGCGTTCGAGCTCGCGCTTGCCGAGATCGTTGCCTTCGATCACCTCGAAGCCGATGGCGCGCAGCTTGTCGGCGATGTCGAGCGCATCGTTGACGGGATTGGCCAGCGTGCCGGCTTCGGCGTAGCTGCCGTTGCCGACCACAAGCGCCACGCGCCGCGCCGTCTGCGCATCGGCGCGCAGCAGCAGAAAGCCCAGAAACGCCAGTGCCAAGACCACAAGCCTGCCCATGGGGCAGGATCATAGCGCTATCGGTCGCAGCGACGCCAACAAATTTGCAACAGCCTGCTTGCTGCATGAGGCGGTGTCAGGCTTCCGGCACCCGTAACGGCTGTGAAACGCCTTGCGCCAGCGCGTGCTATCGGGCAAACCGGCGTTCCTTTCGCGATTTTTCCCGCCCGGGGTCTTCCATGTCCACACAGGTTTCGCCGCTCGCGCCGAAGAAATATCCCAAGATGCCGGTGATCGAGGGCGTGCGCATCGCCACCGCCGAGGCCGGCATAAAATACAAGAACCGCACCGACTTGCTGGCCATGGTGTTCGACGCCGGCACCACCGTCGCCGGCGTGTTCACCAGGTCGAAATGCCCTTCGGCGCCGGTCGATTTCTGCCGGCAGAATCTCGTGGCTGGCAAGGCACGCGTGCTGGTGGTCAATTCCGGCAATGCCAATGCCTTTACCGGCCAGAAGGGCCGCGCCTCGACGGCACTCACGGGCGAGGTGGCGGCGAAAGCGGCCGATTGCACAGCGGGCGAGGTATTCCTGGCCTCGACCGGCGTGATCGGCGAACCGCTCGACGCCGGCAAGTTCAGCCATCTGCTGGCCGGGCTGGTCAAGGACGGCAAGCCGGAATTGTGGACCGAAGCCGCCAAGGCGATCATGACTACCGACACCTATCCCAAACTGGCGACCGCGACGGTCAAGCTCGGCGATGCCGACGTCACCATCAACGGTATCGCCAAGGGCGCCGGGATGATCGCGCCCGACATGGCGACGATGCTTTCCTTCATCGCCACCGATGCGCCGATCGCAGCACCGGTGCTGCAGGACCTCCTGTCGCGCGGCACGGCCAAGACCTTCAACGCGGTTACCGTCGACAGCGACACCTCGACCAGCGACACGCTGCTGATGTTCGCCACGGGTGCTGCCGCCAGGCGCGGCGCGCCGGCAATTTCCGACCCCAAGGATGCGCGCCTCGGCGCCTTCCGCCGTGCCCTCGGCAAGGTGCTGAAATCGCTGGCACTGCAGGTGGTGCGCGACGGCGAGGGCGCCCGCAAGCAGGTCGAGGTCACCGTCACCGGGGCCAAATCGGCCCGCTCGGCCAAGCGCATCGCGCTGTCGATCGCCAATTCGCCGCTGGTCAAGACGGCAGTCGCCGGCGAGGACGCCAATTGGGGCCGCGTCGTCATGGCCGTCGGCAAGGCCGGCGAACCGGCCGACCGCGACCTTCTGTCGATCTGGTTCGGCGATAACCGCCTGGCCTATCAGGGCGAGCGCGACGCCGCTTATTCCGAGGAGGCGACTTCGGCGTATATGAAGCGCGACGAGATCCGCATCCGCGCCGACATCGGCATCGGCCGCGGCAAGGCGACGGTGTGGACCTGCGATCTCACCAAGGAATATGTCGCCATAAACGGCGATTATCGGAGCTGATGGCGTTGGCTTCCAGACATCCGGCAAGCGTGTTGGCGATCGTGCGCCGCTATGAGGCGGCCGGCTTTCGCGCCTGGCCGGCGGCCGCCGTCCATTATGACGGCACCTGGGTGGTGCGGCTGACGGCCGGCCACCCGGCCAAGCGGCTGAACTCGGTCAATCCGCTCGATCCGGGCGACATCCAGCACATTGCCGAGCGCATCGGTCGCGCCAGCCGCCGCTTCGACGCCTATGGCAGGCCGCTGACCTTTCGCATCTCACCGCTGTCGGGGCCTGATCTTTCGAAGTACCTCGACAGCGAAGGCTGGAGTACGTTCGCGGAGTCGCTGGTCATGCGGCTGCCGCTGGCGGACGCCGCGCTCGACGATGCCATGGACCAGATTCCGTTGAAGGACATCAGCCGTTTCATCGGCGCGGCGCTCAAGGTGAGCGGCTCGGATGTGTCGCTGCGTCCGGGCCTGTCGGAGATCATCGGCGCCATCCAGCCGGAGGCCGGGCTGTTTGCGCTGGAGGCCGGCAGCGAACCGCTGGCAACGTTGATCTGCGTGCATGACGGCGACCTTGCCGGCCTGTTCGAGATCGCCACTGACAGGTCGGTGCGCAACCAGGGCCATGGCCGCCATCTCATCCGGTCGGCGCTGAAATGGGCGCGGCTGCGCGGGGCGCGGGAAGCCTGGCTGCAGGTCGAGGCGGACAACGCGCCGGCGCTGGCGCTCTACCGTTCGCTCGGATTCGACGAAGTCTATCGCTATCGCTATCGCCGGCCACCCGGCGCATGAGCGGCTTGGATACGATCGGCAAACGCCTGCTCCTGGTCGCGGCCTGCGCGCTGGTCGATGCCGACGGGCGCGTGCTTTTGGCGCAGCGGCCCGAAGGCAAGCAACTCGCCGGCCTGTGGGAGTTTCCGGGCGGCAAGGTCGAGCCCGGTGAGACGCCGGAACAATGCCTGATCCGCGAATTGTACGAGGAGATCGGCATCGAAACCGACATCCCTTGCCTGGCGCCACTCACCTTCGCCAGCCATTCCTACGATGATTTTCACCTGCTGATGCCGCTGTTCGTCTGCCGTCGGTTCCGCGGCATTGCCCAACCGAAGGAAGGCCAGGTGCTGAAATGGGTGCGGCCGCGCCAGATGCGCGATTTTCCAATGCCGCCGGCCGATGCCCCGCTGATCCAGTTCCTCATCGATCTGCTGTAGCGGCCGACCTGCCGTAAATCGGGCAGCGCCGCAACGCGCCGGCAGCAGCGTTAATGAAAGATTTATCTGACCGTGAAAAATTGACGCTAGGCGGTTTCGCCGATTCCACCGCTGGGGAGCGATTTGCATGAGCCTTGAAAAGGACTGGGACTGGCCTTGGCCCGACCGCCTTCCTGGCGCCGCCAATGCCGGCATGGGAATATTGCGCATCGCCCTCTTGTTCGGCTCGGCCGCGGTGGCTCTGGCCTTGATCGCGACGCCCTACCTCGACAGCCGGACCCGCTCGCAGTTTGCCCGCGACGGGCTTGATACGATGAGCACCGGCTCGATCGGCCAGCGCGACAGCTATACGCTACGCAAGAGCGTGCTGCAGCCGCTGCCCAGTTCGGTCTGCGTTATACGGGCCGATGGCAGAAGCAGCGGCGACTGCTGACTCCTCAACAGATCTCCAGGATTCGGCTGGTTCCTAGAATGCAGCTGGTTCCTAGAATGCAGATGGTTCACCGCGCGTTAAGCCTGTCGCATTAACCTTTCTTAACGGGTCGGCGCTAGGTTCAGGCAAGAGGGATGGCGCCCATGAAAATCTTGCTGCAACGATTTTTAGAAGACGAGAGGGGTGCGACGGCTATCGAATATGGTTTGATCGTCGCCGTGCTGTCGCTTGCCATTGTCGCTGGTATTGGCCAGGCTGCCGGCGCCATCCAGTGGTTGTTCAGCGACAACAGCAGCAAGCTTGCCAACGCTTTTGCACAGTGACCCCGCTAGCTTTTGCGTGGAATACGCTTGGCTTTTGCGCAAGGATGCGCTCAGGGGCCGCCGGGGTTTTCCAGGATTGTCTTCAGCGATATTTTTGCGGAGCCCGGCTTCAGCGGCTTTTGCTGAGAGGCATCGGGCGCCCAGCCTGACATCCAGACCACCGAGAAACTCGCCCTGACGCGGCCATCGGCATCCGAAAACCGCTCCGCATAGATTTCGGCGGCGCGCGCGAACAGCGCTCGCGTGCCCGGCCGCCTGCTGCGGTCGACAAGCGCGCTGGTCTCGCCCATGGCGCGCAGGTCGGCGACCAGGCCAAATAGCGAATCGTAGCGCACCGTGATCGTCTCGACGTCGGCAACCGGCAGTGCCAGGCCGGCGCGCTGCAGCAGCGCGCCGGCGTCGCGGACGTCGGTGAACGGGATCACACGCGGGCTGGCGCCGCCATAGAGTTCGGTCTCGGCGGCAATCAGGCTTTCGCGCAGTTCGGAGAGCGTGCCTGTGCCGGCGAAGGCGCCGAGGAAAAGCCCGTCCGGCTTCAGCGCCCGGCGGACCTGCACCAGCATGCCGGGAATGTCGTTCATCGCCTGCAGCGACAGCAGCGACACTGCGAGGTCGAGGCTTTCCGGCTCGAATGGCACGGTTTCCAACGGCGCCAACAGTCCTGGCTGGCCACCCAGGAAAGCGGCGTCGGCCTCGACGCGCACGTTTTCCGTCACCTTGCCGCTTTCGGCGAGCACCTCTGCTGCAGCCGGCGTCTGGCAAAACAACGAGGCCGCCTTGCCGAACCTGCGTTCGACGGCGCCGAGCCGGTCGGCAAGATCCTCGGCCGCCCGCCGCATGAGGAAATCCGCGCCGGCGATGGGACGGGTCAGTGCCCGGCGCTTGCGCGCCAGCCAGAGCGAGGTGTCAATTACAGGCTGCAATGGGCAGGTCCTTGTGCTTCGCTCTCTGATATAGTGATGCGGAGGACCAACCACATGGCCGATCCCATGCCAGAGATCAAGCGTATTGCGATCAAGAGCATTGCCCGCAAGGCAGTGGGCTGGCCAGCGCGCCTCTTGTTCCCGCCGGTCTGTGCCGGCTGCCGCCGCCATGTCTCGCAGCCCGGCGTGTTGTGCGGCGCCTGCTGGCCGAAACTCAGGTTGCTGGAACGGCCATGGTGCCCGGTGATGGGCACGCCGTTCACCCACAGTATGGGTGAAGGGTTCCTTTCGGCGGAGGCGATAGCCGACCCGCCGCCGTTCGAGCGCGCGCGGGCGGCGGTCGCCTATTCCGGCGTTGCCCGCCAGATGGTGCAAGGGCTGAAATACCAGGACCGCACCGATCTGGCGCCGTGGATGGCGCGCTGGATGCTTCGCGCCGGTGCCGAGCTCATCGCCGAGGCCGACGTGGTCGTGCCGGTGCCGCTGCACTGGCGGCGTTTCTTCCGACGGCAGTTCAACCAGTCGGCGGAACTGGCGCGGGCGGTGGCGCAGCTCGGGGAGCGGCCTTTCGCGCCATCAGCCATCAGGCGCGTCAAACTCACGCGCCAGCAGGTCGGGCTTGAGCGGCGGGAACGCGAGGAAAATGTTCGCGCCGCATTCAAAGTGCCTGATGAGGCGGAGATCGAAATCACCGGCCGCCGGGTGCTGCTGATCGACGACGTCTACACCACCGGCGCCACCGTCCGCGCGGTCGCCAAGGCGTTGAAGAAGGGCGGCGCCGGCGCGGTCGACGTACTGACCTTTGCGCGTGTGCTGCCGGGGGACTTTCGGGCCGACGAATCGGCGCCTATATAGCCTAGGAACGAGGCAGGATTGCTGACCGATGGTCGATGTGACGATCTACACGCGGATGATGTGCGGCTATTGCACCGCGGCCAAGCGGCTGCTCGACAGGAAGGGTGTGACCTACACCGAGCACGACGCCTCGTTCTCGCCGGAGCTGCGCCAGGAGATGATCTCCCGCGCTCACGGCCGTTCCACCTTTCCGCAGATATTCATCGGCGACACGCATGTCGGCGGCTCTGACGATCTCCACGAATTGGAGGCGGAAGGACGGCTGGACAAATTGCTCGCCAACGGCTCGGCCAGATAAGGACATGACGATGGGTGGTTTCAAGGCGGCGGCGATCCAGATGCGTTCGGGAACCAGCCCGGAGCGCAATGCGGTCGATCTGGAACGGCTGGTGCGCGAGGCAGCAGGCCTTGGCGCGACCTATATCCAGACGCCGGAAATGACCGGCGCGCTGATCCGCGACAGCCAGGCGCGGGCCGCTTCCTTCACCTCCGAAGACAAGGACATCGTCGTCTCGACGTCGCGGCGGCTGGCCAGCGAGCTCGGCATTTTCCTGCATATCGGCTCGACCGCCATTCTGCGCGCCGACGGCAAGCTTGCCAACCGCGCCCTTCTGTTCGGGCCGGACGGCGCCAGGATTGCCACCTACGACAAGATCCACATGTTCGACGTCGATCTCGACAATGGCGAGAGCTGGCGCGAATCCGCCGCCTATGAGCCTGGCACCGAGGCCGTCGTCGCCGAAGTCAATGGCGCGAAGCTCGGCTTTGCCGTCTGCTACGATCTGCGCTTTCCGCAGCTGTTCCGTGCCGAGGCGCTGGCCGGCGCCGATCTGCTTACGGTGCCCGCCGCCTTCACCCGCCAGACCGGCGAAGCGCATTGGCATGTGCTGCTCAGGGCGCGCGCTATCGAGAACGGCGCCTATGTGGTTGCCGCCGCGCAGGGCGGCGTGCACGAGGACGGCCGCGAAACCTATGGCCATTCGCTGATCGTCGATCCCTGGGGCCGCATCGTCGCCGAAGCTGCGCATGACGAGCCGGCGGTGATCGTCGCCGAGATCGACCCGGCGCAGTCAGTCGCCGCGCGCAAAAAGATACCGAATCTCAAAAACGCACGCGATTTTGCCGTAAACGCCGGTTCGGCGGAGGCAATGCCGCTGAGGGGTGCCGCCTCTTGATCCGCTTTTCCCTGATCTGCGAGCACGAGCACGAGTTCGAGGCCTGGTTCCGCAGCAACGACGATTTCGACACCCAGAAGAGGCGCGGTTTCGTCGATTGCCCGGCCTGCGGCTCGCACAAGGTCGACAAGGCGCTGATGGCGCCTGCCGTCTCCACCGGGCGCAAGCGCGAAAGCATCGCGCTGGCCATGGGCGAGGCGCAGAAGCAGGCGCTGGCGCAGCTCAAGGCGCTGGCCGACAAGGTGCGCGAGAATGCCGACTATGTCGGCGACAAATTCGCCGAGGAAGCGCGCAAGATCCATTTCGGCGAAAGCGATCCGCGCGGTATCTATGGCGAGGCGACGCTGGACGAGGCCAAGAGCCTCGCCGAAGACGGTGTCGAGTTCATGCCTATTCCAAGCTTCCCCGACGACCGCAACTGATCCGTCAACTTGCTCCAGACATAGCGAGGCATCTCTCCGCCAGGCAGAGCCATGATCTGAAGGTCGGCGCCGTCGTCGGTGACAGGCGACCGGCTGCGTCGTGGAGCCATGCCGCCGCCCCCTGCACAAGCGTCCGCAATTTCAGGCCGAGCAGCAAGGATGGGGCTCGCGGGTAATCGTTTCGCTGCTTCTTTCATGCTCACTGCCTGACGGGCTTGCTTCACTTGACGGAGTTGCTTCCGCATAGGCTGCAAACTGGCGTTCAAGCGCCTTGACTGCACTGCTGCGCCAGCCCTCCGCCAGGGATTCCGACATGGGATCGGGGAAGATTTCCTCTTCGCCGTTCTCCACTCCGTCCAGGATCGCCCGCGCGACAGACTCCGGAGAGGCTTTCGCGATGTCCAGGCCCCGTGTCATGTCCGTGTCCACCGGGCCGGGAAGGACCCTGTGGACGCTGACACCCCGTCCGGCCAAAAGGGTGCGCAACGACTGCGACAGCGAGAACGAGGCCGCCTTCGAGATGGAGTAAGCCGGACTGAACGGCACGGCGGCAATCGAGGCCAGCGACAGAATGTTGACGATGGCTCCCCGCGACCGGGCGAGCAACGGCAGCAGAGCCTGGGTAACGTCGTACGAGCCGAAGAGGTTTACGGCGAGCTGTTGTTCGAGCACACGACGGTCGCTGAGGTCATCGATGGGCGATACGCCGGCGTTGTTGATGAGGATATCGAGAGCATCGATCTTCTCGACGGCCTCCCGGATCTGCGCAGCGTTGGTCACATCCATGGTCAGGGACGTCACACGCCGGTCCGGATGAGCCATCGGTTGGCGGGTTGCGGCATAGACGCGCTTTACGCCTCTGCTCAGGGCTTCCTCGACCAGTGCCCGACCGATGCCCCGATTGGCGCCAGTCACCAGGATGGTTGTACCTTCGATCTTCATTGCGTCTCTCCTAATGCTTATCGTTGTGTTCGAGCGTTGGCGCGCCGCAACTCAGGTTGGCTACAGTCGCCGTTGTCGATACGACTGGTTGGTGAGATGGACTTAGCGCCGGGCATCGAAGCCATGGGAGTGACAAGTGTGACGGGATTCCGATGGACTCGCTGATCACGGCCGCGGCGCATGCGCTTGCGACGGGCGATCCGCTCGGCGCCTTGAAGCGGGTTGCGCTGCGCGACGATGCGCCGGCGCTGGCGTTGCGCGGTATCGCGATGGCGCAGCTTGGCGACCTGGTTCGGGCGAAGGTTCTTCTCAAGAGGGCGGCGCGCGCATTCAGCCCGAGGGAGGCCGTGGCCCGCGCGCGGTGTATCGTCGCCGAGGCCGAGATCGCGCTCGTCTCGCGCGACCTTACCTGGCCGGCCAAGGCACTCGACGCCGCACGGGCGACGCTCGAAAAGCATGGCGACCGCGTCAACGCCGCGCATGCGCGCAACCTCGACGTTCGGCGCCTGCTGCTGATCGGCCATCTCGACGAAGCCGAGCGCAGGCTGGACGGCTTCGATCCGTCGCCGCTGCCGCCGGCATCGCGGGCCGCCCACGAGCTGGCTGTCGCCGGCATCGCCATCCGCCGCTTGCGGACCGGTCCTGCGCGCGCCGCGCTCGGCCTGGCGGCGCGGGCGGCGCGCGCGGCGGGCATCCCCGCGCTGATCGCGGAGGTGGAGAGCGCATCGCTGGTGCTGGACACGCCGGCCGCGCGCCTTGTCGCGCGTGGCGGGGAACGGCCCCTCCTGCTCGATGAAGTCGAAGCGCTCCTGGCGTCGGGGGCGCTCGTGGTGGATGCATGCCGCAATGTCGTGCGTGTCGCAGACACCGTCGTCTCGCTGGCGACCCGCCCGGTGCTGTTCGCGCTGGCCCGCGCGCTGGCCGAAGCCTGGCCGGGGGACGTGGCAAGAGCGACGCTCATTGCGCGCGCTTTCCGCGGAAAGGACGCGGACGAATCACATCGCGCACGATTGCGCGTCGAAGTCGGGCGGCTTCGCGCGGAGCTTCGGAGCTTGGCGGATGTGAGCGCGACGAAGCGGGGCTTTGCGCTGGCCCCGCGCCGCGCAGGTGAGGTCGTCGTGCTGGCGCCACCCGTCGAAGAAGAGCATGCCGCCGTGCTCGCCTTCCTCGCGGACGGCGAGTCTTGGTCGAGTTCGGCCCTGGCGATTGCGCTTGGAGCCAGTTCGCGTACCGTGCAGCGAGCGCTCGAGCAGCTCGCCCAGGCCGGCAAGGTGCAGTCGTTCGGCCGCGGACGGGCGCGTCGCTGGATGACCCCGCCGCTGACGGGTTTCCCGACAATCTTGTTACTCCCCGGCCCACTGCCGGGCTACTAGGATGGAATTATGGAACGATCCGCAGCCGAAATCCTTCGAGAATATGGACCCTTTCCGGGTGTCGACCACGTGGACGGCGTTACCTTCGACGGTGAGCATGTCTGGTTTGCCTCAGGCGACAGATTGAACGCCTTCGATCCGGCGAGCGGCAAAGTGGTGCGCTCGATCGACGTCGCGGCACACGCCGGAACGGCCTTCGACGGCCAGCACCTCTATCAGATCGCCGAGGATCGCATCCAGAAGATCGATCCGAAGAATGGCCAGGTGCTGGCGACGATCCCGGCGCCCGGCAATGGCGGTGATTCCGGGCTCGCCTGGGCCGAAGGAACACTCTGGGTCGGGCAGCATCGGGGCCGAAAGATTCATCAGGTCGATCCCGAGACAGGGGCAATTCTTCGCACCATCGTTTCCAACCGCGTCGTCACCGGCGTCAGCTGGGTCGACGGCGAGCTGTGGCATGGCACCTGGGAGGGTGAGGAGAGCGATGTCAGACGGATCGATCCTGAAACGGGAAAGGTCCTTGAGAAGCTCGATATGCCGCCGGGAACAGGCGTGTCGGGGCTCGAATCCGATGGCGGCGACCAGTTTTTCTGTGGCGGCGGAAACAGCGGCAAGATCAGAGCTGTTCGCCGGCCCAAACGAGGCTCGGCGACCAGGATCTGAGTTTTTGCCGTCCGTAGCCGTTTGACCATTCGAGCTAACTGGTTTTTGCGGTTTTTAGCCCGGTGGTCCGAACCAGGTGTTCATCGCGTCTTGAAGACCATCCTGCGTCCTGTCGCCTACCCAAGCAACATATCCGTCGGGTCGGATTAAAACTGCGGTTGGAGCGGAGACCAAACCTAGCGAAGGCAACTCCCATGGATCGTCGCATTTGGCGTAAACCAACTTAATGCGGTCTGACCACGGCTTGATGTCGAGGCTGCCCGGCGCGTCGAGATTCAAGAGCACTGGCCGCGCATTTTGGAGGAGCGCAAATACGCGCATGGGACCATCAGGCGTGGCCAGGTCGAGGTCGGGCATGCGGCGGCCGACCAGCGGATGCCCCTGGCCGAGGTCGTAATGGATACCAAGTCCGGACATCTCGGCAGCGATCCGTTTGCGAGGCTCCTCCATCCCAAGGAGCTCTGATACGATTTCACGCAAGGCTTCAGTGCGATCATCAGTACGTTGCAATGCGACCTGTGCCATTGTCGTACGCAACACGCGGGCCGCAACCGGATGCCGCTCGATGTGATAAGTGTCGAGCAAGCGTTCAGGCGATGTTCCTTTCACCACTTGGGCCAACTTCCAACCGAGGTTCACCGCATCCTGCACACCGATATTGAGGCCTTGTCCGCCCACCGGGGAATGCACATGGGCGGCATCGCCCGCTAGGAGAACCCGGCCCTTGCGGTAAGCCGCCGCCTGCCGCGACATGTCCGTGAACCTGGAAATCCAGGTTGGCTATGGATTCCGTAATCTGTTCCGCATGCGGCGACGAGCGCTTCGCGGAGATCGCGCAGCGTGGGCTCGGTCGTGGCGCCGACATTCTTTTCAGTGACCATGACGCCTATGGGACCTTTATCGGCAAAGACGACCTTGCCGTCACGAATTTCGTACTCTTCCCTGCCGAAGGCATGGATGCCAAGTGCGGTGCGATGAATGCCCAGTGGCGGCTCCTCCGCCATCTCGGCCTCGGCGAGGATGCTGCTGGTCGTCGCATCCCATCCTCGAAACTCAATGCCAGCAGCTTTGCGGACCAGACTGCGGCCTCCATCACACCCGACGAGATAGCTTGCCCGCAGCGACGCACCATCGGACAGTTCGATGGTGACGCCGGCGTCGTCCTGCACGAAACACGTTAATTCACGGGCGCGATAGATCGGCACTGCCAGCTCGCTGACCCATCCAGCGAGAATGCGCTCAATGTGTTTCTGTCTCAGCGCCAGCCCGTAGTTGTGGCGGGTCGGAAAATCGCTGATGTCTAAACGCATCGCCGCGAATCCCGTGACTTGGGCTATTTGTCCTTCCGCGAGGAACCGGTCCGCGATGCCGCGCTGATCGAAAACTTCGAGAGTGCGTGAGCTCAGACCTCCAGCACGCGAACCGGCAAGCTCCTGGTTCGGGCGGCGTTCGACAATGGCTACTTCGATGCCTGCCAACGCCAACTCGCCTGCCAGGGTCAGGCCCGTCGGACCTCCTCCGGCAATCACGACTGCATGTTCTGTCATCGGCAAACTCCCCTGGCAGTTACGACTCCCAATGCAATGATCGCAGAGTCCCAGTGGTTGCCGTTTCGGTTAGTTCAGGCTCGCTATCAATTTTTCGAGCAGGCGAGCCAGCATGATCTGCTCCGGGCGTATCAGGCCAGAAAGTATCTGGTGCTCGTTGGCGACGTGAGCGGTAACCGCCTCGTCAATCAACGCCAGACCCTTTTTAGTCAGCTGCACGACAATGCCGCGGCGATCGTCGGGGTGCGGCCCGCGCTTGATCAGACCGGATTTCTCGAGCCGATCGAGGCGGTTGGTCATCGCGCCCGACGTTACCATCGTCGCCTCGTAAAGAGCCGTCGGCGTCAGCGCGTATGGCGGCCCGGAACGACGCAGCGTCGCCAGCACATCGAATTCCCCGGATTGCAGCCCGTAACTTGCAAACAGCGGCGCCAGCCGCTCTCGTGCGATCAGCGAGGCGGCCTCGTTCAACCGTCCGAGCACGGCCATCGGCGAGACATCGAGATCCGGCCGTTCCTTTTTCCATTGCCCGATCGCTTTTGCTGCGCGATCCATGTCTCTCACCGTTATGTATCTTGACGTGAAGAATCTTTACCTTATCTTACCTCAGCTTGCGATATTGGCCAAGTGCCGCGAACGGGCGACGGGACGGTGCGATGAAATTTCTCTGGGACTCGGCGCTTGGCCTTCTGGTTGTCACCGGTGGACTGCTCGGCCTGACGCTGCCGTTCGGCAAGATCGCGACGGCGGCCGGCGTGGCCGCCATGATCTGGGCCTTCGTCATCTCGCTTGGTGCCGGCGGCGTGCTTTTGTGCGCATTGCTGCTCAACGGGAAGCGCATGCGGCTTACGCCGCACAGGCTGCGCTATTTCTTCGTCACCGCGGCCGTCTCATATGCAATCCCCAATCTGCTGATGTTTTCAGCCATTCCGCATCTGGGCGCCGGCTACAGCGGCATCATGTTCACGCTGTCGCCGGTCGTCACGCTGGTGTTCTCGATGCTGCTCGGCGTCAGGCGCCCGACCATGCTGGGCATCGTCGGCATAGTCGTCGGTTTCGTCGGCGCAGTCATGGTGGCGGTGACGCGCGGCGAAGCGGGCCAGCCGGCCGAATTTTTCTGGGTTGCGATGGGCCTGCTCATCCCGGTCAGCCTCGCCGCCGGCAACATTTACCGTACCGTCGACTGGCCCGAAGGCACCGGCCCGATCGAGCTCGCCGTCGGCAGCCACCTGGCAGCAGCCTTGATGCTGTTTGCCGGCATTCTGGTCCTGCTTGGCGGCAATGCATTCGGCTCGCTCGGCGGCGTGCCGCTGGTCGCAGCGGCACAGGTGGCATCAGCCTCGGCGATGTTCGCCTTCTTCTTCCGCCTGCAAGCGGTCGGCGGCCCGGTCTATCTCAGCCAGATCGGCTATGTCGCGGCGGCGGTCGGGCTGTTTGCCGGGACCCTCTTCCTCGGCGAGCGCTATCAACTGCTGACCTGGGCCGGTGCCGTCATCATCACCGCCGGCGTGTTCATCACCACCAAGGCGCAAAGCCAGAGGCCATAGAGGCCAGAAGGCGTAAGCTTCAGACGGATGCCTTCTCCGCCAGCACCATGTAGTTGACGTCCATGTCCTTCGAGCGCTGCCAGCGGTCGGCGAGCGGGTTGTAGGTGACGCCGGTGCGGTCGATGACGGTCAGGCCGGCGCCGGCAAGCGCCTTTTCCAGTTCCTCGGGGCGCACCAGCTTGCCGAACTGGTGGGTGCCGCGTGGCAGCCAACGCAGCACATATTCGGCGCCGATGATGGCCAGCCCCAGGGCCTTCAGCGTGCGGTTGATGGTGGCGACGAACATGATGCCGCCGGGCTTTACCATCTCGCCGCATTTGGCCAGGAACAGATCGACATCGGCGACATGCTCGACCACTTCCATGTTGAGGATGACGTCGAATTTTTCGCCGGCATCGGCAAGGTCTTCCGCGGTCGTGGCGCGATAATCCACGCTCACGCCGACTTCCGCCGCATGCAGCTTGGCCACTTCGATGTTGGTGGCGGAGGCATCGGCGCCGACCACTTCGGCGCCAAGCCGCGCCATCGGCTCGCACAAGAGCCCGCCGCCGCAGCCGATGTCAAGGAAGCGCAGGCCTTCGAACGGCCGTGCCGCACGCGGATCGCGGCCGAAGCGGGCCGCCACCTGGTCGCGGATATAGGCAAGCCGGATCGGGTTGAACTTGTGCAACGGGCGGAACTTGCCGTTCGGGTTCCACCATTCGGCGGCAAGGGCGGAAAAGCGTTCCACCTCTCCGGCATCGATCGTCGATCGTCGGGGCTCAGGCATGGCGTGGTCTCCTCGGACGCTAGGAAGTCGGGCGCGAGGCTGCGAATGTCAAGGCGCGAAATTCACCGCCGGCGGTGCGATGCGCGCGATGCCTTCCGGCGCCGCCTTTTGCCGGCTGCATTTGTGTCAGCACGTGTCAGTTGATGGTGTGCCGGAAGGAAACGCCTAGGCTTTGGCGGACGAAGCAGAGACATCGGGTTCGGAGGAGTGCGCAATGATGCGAGCGGTTGCTTCCATTCTTTGGCGCCGGCTTGACCAGGAAGGCCACGACGCTTGCCTTCTGTCGGAAGCGAGTTCCGGGTGGAACCTCAGGGGACACGCGCTTTTCGTCCAGGACGGCGAGCCGTGCAGCATCGCCTACGAGGCGGACTGCGACGCCGATTGGCATACACGATCGGCGCGCGCCGACGGCTTTTTCGGCACGCAACAGCTGCATTACAGGATCGACCGGCTGACCGAGCGCCAATGGACGCTGAACGGCGAGCATCAAGCGGAAGTCGACGGTCTCATCGATGTCGATCTCGGCTTCACGCCCGCCACAAACCTTTTGGCGCTTCGCCGCTTTGCCCTCGATGTCGGTATGGCGACGCCCGCGCCGGCAGCCTATCTGACATTTCCCGAACTCAGGCTCGTTCGCCTCGAGCAAACCTATCAGCGCGTCGATGCTGCACATTACGCCTATGCCGCCCCGATGTTCGGCTACCACGAGACACTGGAGGTCTCGCCGCTCGGTTTCGTCCTCGACTATCCGCGCCTGTGGCAGGCCATCGTGCGGACGGGCTGAACCGCCCGCGTTGGGAGTGCAGCTGGCCGGTGTGGCTTAACGGCAAATTTACGATATTGGCGGTTTCTTAACGTTGGGTCAGTGTTTGGCATTTAGATTGCTGTCCGAGTAGGGGCAGCCCGGTGCGCATAAGAACCCAGATAGTCGCGACATTGTTCAGCGCCGTGGCCTTGATCGGCCTGGTCGGCGGCGTTGCGATCGTCTCGCAGATATCGCTGACCAAATCCGTGGCGCTGGCCGAGGCGACAAGCGTCGCACGGCAGTTGGCCGAAACTATTGCCTTCAGGGCATCGGACGCGCCGCGTTCATTATTCGAGAGACCAGATGGGCTCCGCGAATTCGTGACTTTGCAGCACGGCCGCTCGAAACGCGATCTCGTCATCGTAGACAAAAACAAGGTTATTTTCGCCGACGTTCCGGGAGAAGAGCAAAATATCGGCACGACGTTCGACTACGATCCCGGCAATGAAATCGCCCGGACGATTGACGACGGCGTGCCGCGCAACTTCGTCGAGGCCAGTGCCGACGTGGCCGATCCGATTGACCTGGTTGCGGTGCCGATCGAGGATGCACCCGGCAAGATCGTCGGCGCCGTCCTGTTCGAATATACGCCGCTGCTGCGTGCCGCGCAGCAGCGCACGAACGATATGCTGTGGCTTGTGGGCCTGTGTACCGCGGCAGCCGTGCTGATCGCGGCGGCCTCCGCCTTCCTGTTGTTGCGAGGCTTCAGTAAAGGCCTTGCTGGTCTCAACCGCGGCATCGAATCGCTGGCGCGCGGCGACGCCGGGGCCCGTATCGGCCGCACCTCCGATGACGAGTTCGGACAGTTGGCGCAAGGGTTCGACACTATGGCCTCCGAAATCGAAGCCTCGCGCGCTCAACTTGTCGATCAGAAGGCCTACATCGAAGACATCGTCCAGACCGTTGCCGAAGGCATCGCCGTCATCGACGGCAAGGGTCAGGTCGTGTCCGTCAATCCGGCGGCAGCCGAGATCATCGGGCGGCGCAGCGACAAGGTCGTGGGGCAGGACTGGCAGTCGGCCCTGAATATCAGGGGGCCGTCGGGAGACAAGCCCGCGTCGGGAACATCTCCGGTCGAACTGGCCATGACCACCGGCCGCCGCCACCAGAATGAGGTGAGGCTGGCAAAGCCGGATGGGACCTCCTTGCCCGTGGTCGTCAGCTGCAATCCGCTCAACCGCGCCGATGGCGGCATCGTGCTGACGCTCAGCGACATCAGCGACCTGCGCAGTGCCGAGCGGGCGGTGCACGATCGTGCCGAAGAACTGGCGAGGCTCAATCGTGAACTGAAAGAGACATCGGAGGCCACGACCCGCCTGGTCAAGCTCGGCGAACTGCTTCAGGCCTGCGTCACTTTTCACGAGGCATTTTCCGTCGTCGGCTCCGCCATGCCTGATTTCTTCGGCGGATTGAGCGGAACCGTTCATCTGACCAGTGCGTCGCGCAACCTGGTGGAGGAGATGGCGCATTGGGGCACCATCCGGTCGAGCGTCGGCCAGTTCGGACCGGAAGATTGTTGGGCGCTGCGGCGCGGCCAGGAGCACGTCGCCGGTCCAGGCATGCTGACGCCGCGCTGCAACCACATCACCGAAAATGGCGGCCGCGGTTATGTCTGTATGCCTCTAGCAGCGCAGGGAGAGACACTTGGCATCCTGCATCTGTGCGAGCCGAATGCCGTTGACAAGCCGGAGTGGCTTGCCGAACGGCAGCAGATACTGCGTGGCGTCGTCGATACGCTGGCGTTGGCGCTTGCCAATCTGCGCCTGCGCGAGACGTTGCGGCAGCAGTCGATCCGGGATCCCAACACCGGGCTCTACAATCGCCGCTACCTTGAGGAGACCAGCAGCCGCGAGCTCAGGCGCCTGGAACGTGCCGAGCAGCCGCTGACGTTGATCATGCTCGACGCCGATCATTTCAAGCAGTTCAACGATACGTTCGGCCATGAAGCTGGGGATCTCGTCCTCAAGCAGGTGGCCGCCACGCTGGTCGACCATGTCAGGGAAAGCGACGTGGTTTCGCGCTACGGCGGCGAGGAATTTGCCTTGATGATGCCGGGAACGTCACTGGCCGATGGCGCCGATCGCGCCGAAGCTCTGCGAAAGGCGATCAAGCAGCTGCATGTCACGCATCGCGGCCGCACGCTCGGCACCATCACCGCGTCGTTCGGGGTCGCCGCCTTCCCGGAGCTCGGCGCCTCATGGGCGGAGATCGTCAATGCCGCGGATCGCGCTTTGTATCAGGCAAAGGCTGAGGGCCGTGACCGCGTCATCGCCGGAGCGGGTCTCGCCCGTGTCGAGCAGCAAAAGCCAAAACTCACCAAGAGCGTGGCTTGAAATCTGGTTGATGGACGGGGCAAGGCGACGGAATCCTCACCGCCTTGCGAAACCGCTATCATTTGGCTAAGGAGGCCGCGCATTGAGCGCCCGGCCACAGCTTGGCGCATTTTTCCGCTTTTCGGCCTCCGGTCCGGCATCCAGTCAAAGGCATTTCGCTTCTATGGCGCGCATCGTGATGAAATTCGGCGGAACCTCCGTCGCCGACATCGCCCGCATCCGCAATGTGGCGCGTCATGTCAAACGCGAGGTCGACGCCGGCCATGAGGTCGCCGTCGTGGTCTCGGCGATGTCCGGCAAGACCAACGAGCTCGTGCAATGGACGCGCGAGGCCTCGCCGATGCACGATGCGCGTGAATATGACGCCGTGGTCGCGTCCGGCGAGCAGGTCACTGCCGGCTTGCTGGCGATCGCGCTGCAGAATATCGGCGTGCATGCCCGCTCCTGGCAAGGCTGGCAGATCCCGATCAAGACCGACAACGCGCATGGCGCGGCGCGCATTCTCGATATCGACGGCGGATTCCTGATCAAGCGCTTCGGCGAAGGCCAGGTGGCGGTGGTCGCCGGTTTCCAAGGCATCGGGCCGGACAACCGGATCGCAACGCTCGGCCGCGGCGGTTCCGATACCAGCGCTGTCGCCATCGCGGCAGCGGTCAAGGCCGACCGCTGCGATATCTACACCGATGTCGACGGGGTCTACACGACCGATCCGCGCATCGAGCCGAAGGCGCGGCGGCTGGCCAAGATTTCGTTCGAGGAAATGCTCGAAATGGCCTCGCTCGGCGCCAAGGTCCTGCAGGTGCGCTCGGTCGAGCTTGCCATGGTGCACAGGGTGCGTACTTTCGTGCGGTCGTCCTTCGACGATCCCGACGCACCAGGAATGGGAGATTTGCTTAATCCGCCGGGAACGCTTATTTGCGACGAGGAAGAGATCGTGGAACAGCAGGTCGTCACCGGAATTGCCTACGCCAAGGACGAGGCGCAGATTTCGTTGCGCCGCGTCGGCGATCGGCCGGGCGTCGCCGCCGGCATTTTCGGGCCGCTGGCCGAGGCCAACATCAATGTCGACATGATCGTCCAGAATATCTCTGAGGACGGCAAGTTCACTGACATGACCTTCACCGTGCCATCCGGCGACGTCGACAAGGCGCTCGCCGTGCTCGAGCGGCTGAAGGCGACGATCGGCTACGACGTGGTGCAGTCGGAAGCCGGCATGTCGAAGGTCTCGGTCATCGGCATCGGCATGCGCAGCCATGCCGGCGTCGCCGCTACCGCCTTCAAGGCGCTTGCCGACCGCGCGATTAACATCCGCGCCATCACGACGTCCGAAATCAAGATTTCGATCCTGATCGACGGTCCCTATACGGAACTAGCAGTTCGCACTTTGCATTCCGTGTACGGTCTGGATAAGCAGTAGCGGACTGCAACGGCCCGAAAATCGGAATCGATTTTCGGAAGGCAGGATGCAGCGGATCGAAAATCTTGGAGCGGTCTTTATGCGTCCAATTGGACGATGGCGCTCTAATTGAGTTGTTGCGTTTGTGCCGCTGTGCAGGGCAACCTGCACCGGTTGAAATGCTATTGGAGGAAGAAGCCGCGATGCGTGATTCGGCCAGTGGCCCGCGCGTTTTGCTGAAACGGCTCCGCGAGCTCATGCAAGAGCCGCTGGAGCCGCAGGAGCGGCTTGACCGAATCGTGCGCGACATCGCCTCCAACATGGTTGCCGAGGTCTGCTCGCTCTATGTGCTGCGCGCCGATTCGGTGCTCGAACTCTACGCCACCGAAGGCCTGAACCCGAACGCCGTCCACCTGGCGCAGCTCAGGCTGGGCCAAGGTCTGGTCGGCACGATCGCGGCCTCGGCGCGGCCGCTCAACCTCTCCAATGCGCAGGAGCATCCTGCCTTCGCCTACCTGCCGGAGACAGGGGAAGAGATATACAATTCCTTCCTCGGCGTGCCGGTGCTGCGGGCAGGGCGGACACTCGGCGTCCTGGTCGTGCAGAACAAGACCATGCGCCATTATCGCGACGACGAGGTCGAGGCGCTGGAAACAACGGCGATGGTGATCGCCGAGATGATCGCCACCGGCGATCTGGAGCGGCTGACAAGGCCCGGCCTCGAGCTCGATCTGCGCCGCCCGGTAAGCTTTACCGGCCTGTCCTTCAACGAAGGCGTCGGTCTCGGCCATGTGGTGCTGCACGAGCCGCGCATCGTCGTCACCAATCTTTTCAACGAGGACAGCGAGGAAGAGGTCAGGCGGCTCGACGCGTCGCTCGGCTCGCTCAGGCTCTCCATCGACGACATGCTGGAGCGCCGCGACGTCGCCTTCGAGGGCGAGCATCGCCAGGTGCTCGAAGCCTATCGCATGTTCGCCAACGATCGCGGCTGGGTGCGCCGGCTCGAGGAGGCGATCCGCAACGGCCTGACGGCCGAAGCGGCGGTCGAAAAGGTGCAGAGCGACATGCGTGCCCGCATGCTGCACATGACCGATCCGTATCTGCGCGAACGGATGAGCGATTTCGACGATCTCGCCAATCGGCTGCTGCGGCAGCTGATGGGGCGCGGACCGGAGGACGTCGCGGCCTCGCTGCCCAAGGACGCCATCATCGTCGCCCGCTCGATGGGTGCTGCGGAGCTGCTCGATTATCCCAGGGACAAGCTGCGCGGGCTGGTGCTGGAGGACGGCGCCGCGACCAGCCATGTCGTCATTGTGGCGCGGGCCATGGGCATACCGGTCGCCGGCCAGATGAAGGGCGCCGTTTCCATGGCGGAAAACGGCGATGCCATCATCGTTGACGGCGAGGAAGGCGCTATCCATCTGCGCCCGCAGCCCGACCTCGAGGCGGCCTATGCCGAGAAAGTGCGCTTCAGGGCGCGGCGGCAGGAGGTCTACCGCGAACTGCGCAAGAAGCCGTCGGTGACCAAGGACGGGGTCCAGGTCGATCTTCTGATGAATGCCGGGCTGGCGGTCGATCTGCCGCAACTGGCCGAAGCGGGTGCGGCCGGCATCGGCCTGTTCCGCACAGAGCTGCAATTCATGGTCGCTTCGACCTTTCCGCGCGCCGAAGCCCAGGAGCGGCTCTATCGTGACGTGCTCGAGGCGGCGCGCGACAAGCCGGTGACGTTCCGCACCATCGATATTGGCGGCGACAAGGTGCTGCCCTATTTCAAGGGCTCGATCCAGGAGGAAAATCCGGCGCTCGGCTGGCGCGCTATCCGCCTGACGCTCGACCGGCCTGGATTGCTGCGCACCCAGATCCGCGCGCTGCTCAAGGCGTGCGGCGGGCGCGAACTGAAGCTGATGCTGCCAATGGTGACGGAACTCGGCGAGATCGCGCAGGCGCGCGAGATCATCGATCGCGAGGTGCGGCATTTGTCGCGCTTTGCCCATCATTTGCCGACCAGCCTGAAGCTTGGGGCGATGCTGGAGGTGCCGTCGCTGCTGTTCCAGCTCGACGAACTGATGAAGGCGGTCGATTTCGTCTCGGTCGGCTCGAACGACCTGTTCCAGTTCGTCATGGCGGTGGACCGTGGCAATACCCAATTGTCCGACCGCTTCGACCCGCTGTCGACGCCGTTCCTGCGTGTTTTGAAGCAAATTGCCGACGCCGGGGCGCGCAACCAGACGCCGGTGACCTTGTGCGGCGAACTGGCCGGCAAGCCGATCTCGGCGATGGCGCTGATCGGCCTTGGCTATCGCTCGATCTCGATGTCGCCGGCATCGATCGGCCCGGTCAAGGCGATGCTGACGGAACTGCCGCTCAGCGAACTGGAAGCGTTCTTCGACGATAATCTGATGGCGCCGGCGCATGGCCTGCCGATGCGGGCGCTGCTGCAAGCCTTTGCCGACGACCGCTCTATACCGCTATAGACTTCGCCATGATCAACCTGCCCCGCGACCGTATGGATCAAGTCGTCAAGCGTTTCGACATGCTCGAAGCGCAGATGTCGGCCGGGCCAGCGCCGGACGCCTATGTCAGGATGGCCTCCGAATATGCCGACATCCAGGAGATGGTGGCAAAGATCAGGGCGCTGCGCGCCGCCGAGCACGAACAGGGCGATCTGGAGGCGATGCTCGCCGACAAGGGCACCGACGCCGAGATGCGGGCCTTGGCCGAGGCCGACCTGCCAGGGGTCAAGCATCACATCGAGGCGCTGCAGAAGGACATCCAAATCCTGCTGTTGCCCAAGGATGCTGCCGACGACAAGAACGCCATCCTCGAGATCCGCGCCGGCACCGGCGGCGACGAGGCGGCGCTTTTCGCCGGCGACCTGTTTCGCATGTACGAGCGCTATGCCGCGGCGCATGGCTGGCGTTTCGAGACGGTGTCGGCCAGCGAGGGTGAGGTCGGCGGCTACAAGGAAATCATCGCCACCGTTTCGGGCAAGGGCGTCTTTGCCCATCTGAAGTTCGAATCCGGCGTGCATAGGGTGCAGCGCGTGCCGACGACCGAGGCGGGCGGACGCATTCATACCTCGGCGGCGACAGTCGCGGTGCTGCCGGAAGCCGAAGAGGTCGACATCGACATCAGGACCGAAGACATCCGCATCGACACGATGCGCGCCTCGGGTTCCGGCGGCCAGCACGTCAACACCACCGATTCGGCCGTGCGCATCACCCATCTGCCGACCGGCATCATGGTGGTGCAGGCGGAAAAGTCGCAGCACCAGAACCGGGCGAAGGCCATGCAGATCCTACGCGCCAGGCTCTACGACCTCGAGCGCAGCAAGGCGGACGAGGAACGTTCCGAATCGCGCAAGTCGCAGGTCGGCTCGGGCGACCGCTCGGAACGCATCCGCACCTATAATTTTCCGCAGGGTCGCGTCACCGATCATCGTATCAACCTGACGCTCTATAAGCTCGACCGGGTGATGATGGGCGAACTCGACGAGATCATCGACGCGCTGATCGCCGATCACCAGTCGAAGCTGCTCGCCGATATCGGCATCGATGGCTGACAGCCTGCCCGCCACGCTGGCGCCGCTGCTGCGGGAAGCGCGAAACCGGCTCACCGCAGCCGGGATCGCGGATCCGGCGCTCGATGCCAGGCTGATCGTCGAGCATTTTTCCGGCACCAGTCGCACGCAGGCCATCGCCGATCCCGGGCGCGCTGTCGATACGGACGTGACGGCGGTAATCGAAGCCGCCTTGCGGCGGCGCATCGCTGGCGAGCCGGTACACCGAATCCTTGGCTACCGCGAATTCTACGGCTTGCGCCTTTCGCTTTCGCCGCAAACGCTGGAGCCGCGGCCGGATACCGAAACGCTGGTCGAGGCTATACTGCCCTTCGTCAAGGCAGTGGCGGCACGCGAGGGCTGCTGCCGCATCCTCGATCTAGGGACCGGTACCGGTGCCATCGCGCTGGCGCTGCTCAGCGCCGTTCCGGCCGCGACCGCCACCGGCGTTGACATTTCGCAGGAGGCGCTGGCCACAGCCATGCGTAATGCCGGGGAATTGGGGCTCGCCGGCCGGTTCACGCCGCTCAAATCCGACTGGTTTGAAAAAGTTTCTGGCCGGTACCATGTAATTGTCGCAAACCCTCCCTATATACCCTCAGACGACATTGGAAATCTGCAGGACGAGGTCCGCGGTTTCGATCCACGCCAGGCCCTCGATGGCGGTGTGGACGGTCTGAGCCCCTACAGGAAGATCGCCGCGGGAGCGGCAGCGTATTTGGAAGTCCAAGGCAGGATTGCGGTCGAGATCGGCCATACGCAGCACCAACAGGTTACGGAGATATTCTCCGCGGCCGGGTACCGTTCGGTCGGGGTGTTTCGTGATCTCGGCGGAAACGACAGAGTTCTTGTGTTCGAACGGTGAAAGCCGTGATGCAGTGCGAAAAAAGCGCTTGGCAATACCGGGGAATGCGGCTAGGGTCGCCTTAACCGGATGAGACGAAGCAGGCAGTGCTCTTAGCGATTCGGTTTTCCTTGGAAATAGCTGCCTTCTTGCGCAAACGACGCCCAAGCTTCGTGCGGGAATCGTCCGGCAAGTGAAGTAACCGGAACAGGATGGCACGTGGCGCCAACGCAATTGATGCGGGCGAACGCCGGTGAAGGAACGAAACGGCTGGCCGCATGAGCGCCTCCGTTCGTGAAGAGTTTTTCGAAAATTTCAAAGTGAAGAGAGTCTAATGAGGCCACAACAGCAAAACAGGCGCATGCGCGGTCGCAACAACAATGGCGGCGGCGGCAACAACAATAACAACAACAACCGTAAGGGGCCTAATCCCCTGACGCGCAACTACGAGAGCAACGGCCCGGACGTGAAGATCCGCGGATCGGCTCAGCAGATTGCCGAGAAGTACGCAACCCTTGCCCGTGACGCGCAAAGCTCCGGCGACCGGGTGATGGCGGAAAACTATCTCCAGCATGCAGAGCACTATAACCGCATCATCGCAGCCGCTCAGGCGCAGATGCCGATCCAGAACGCGCAGCAGAATCGCGATGATTTCGACGATGACGGCGACGAGGATCGCGACGAGTTCGACAATGCCGGCAACAACAATGCCAACGAGACGTCGGGTTCGGCGGCCAATCACGGTGCCGGCCCGCAGCCGGTCATCGATGGCACGCCGGCCGAGCTGGCTCTGAACCAGGAAAACAGCCGCGACAATCGGGGCGGCCGCGACAACCGTGACGGCCGCGACAACAATGGCGGACGCCACCGCGACCGTCGCCCCAATGGCGGTTACGGCCAGAACGGCCAGCGCGGCGAGTATGGCGCGCGCGGCGAGCAGGGTGGCCAGCGCGCCGAACAGCCACGGCGCGACGAGACGCCGGCGCAGGCGGAGCCCGTGCCGGCCGCTGGGCCGGTCTTTGTGAGCGAGCCCGCACCGCAATTCGACAACCTTTCGCCGGCGGGTCTCGCCGCCCAGGCCGAGCTCAACGAAGCCGCGGCCGAAAACAGCCCGGCCCGCCGCCCCAGGCGTCCGCGTCGCCCGCGCCTCGATGTCGAACAGGCAAATGGCGGCAACGACAACGCCGGCCCTGACAGTGCCGAGACTGGCAGTGCCGAGACAAGCAGTGCCGAGACAAGCAATGCCGAGACTGGCAATACCGACGCTGGCAATGTCGATGCAGCGCCGGCTGAAGGCCCCGACGGTCAAGCTGTGATCGCAGACGTCGAGAATTGATCGGAAAAACGTTCAGTCGATCTTAGCGCATCCTTTACCCCAGGCGGCGGAGAGAAATCTCCGCCGTTTTTGCTTTGCGCGCTCGGAATATTATGCATTCGCCAGTGTCGAGGCGTCTTGAGGGTCCGTGGTTTGCGTCCCATATCTTGCGTGAACAGGATCCGGCTCGAACGGGCGGGTCCGTCACCGCAATCTGATCCGGTGCCGCGAAGCGGGCCGGTGACGGAAGGAGACAGGCATGAATCTTGAAAAATATTCCGAGCGCGTGCGCGGCTTTATCCAGTCCGCACAAACCATGGCGCTTTCCCGCAATCACCAGCAATTCACCCCCGAGCATATCCTCAAGGTCCTTGTCGATGACGACGAGGGCCTGGCTGCGTCGCTGATCGAGCGCGCCGGCGGCAATGTCCGTGACGTCAAACTCGGCGTCGAAACAGCACTGGAGGCAATGCCCAAGGTCGAGGGCGGCAATGGCCAGCTCTATCTGGCGCAGCCGCTGGCAAAGGTGTTTTCGACCGCCGAGGAACTGGCCAAGAAGGCCAGTGACAGCTTCGTTACCGTCGAACGGCTATTGCAGGCGCTGGCCATGGAAAAATCGGCCAAGACCGCCGACATCCTGTCCAAGGCGGGTGTCACGCCGCAGGCGCTGAACCAGGTCATCAACGACGTACGCAAAGGTCGCACTGCCGATTCGGCGAGCGCCGAGCAGGGCTATGACGCGCTGAAGAAATACGCGCGCGACCTGACGGCGGACGCCCGCGCGGGCAAGCTCGATCCGGTCATCGGCCGCGACGACGAAATCCGCCGCACCATCCAGGTGCTGTCGCGCCGCACTAAGAACAACCCAGTGCTGATCGGCGAACCCGGCGTCGGCAAGACGGCGATCGCCGAAGGGCTGGCGCTGCGCATCGTCAATGGCGATGTGCCGGAATCGCTCAAGGACAAGCAGTTGATGGCGCTCGACATGGGGTCGCTGATCGCCGGCGCCAAATACCGCGGCGAGTTCGAGGAGCGGCTGAAGGCGGTGCTTTCCGAAGTCACGTCTGCCGCCGGCGGCATCATTCTGTTCATCGACGAGATGCACACGCTTGTCGGTGCCGGCAAGGCGGATGGCGCCATGGACGCGTCGAATCTGCTGAAGCCGGCGCTCGCCCGCGGCGAACTGCATTGTGTCGGCGCAACCACGCTCGACGAATACCGCAAGCATGTCGAGAAGGATGCGGCCCTTGCCCGCCGCTTCCAGCCGGTCTTCGTCAATGAGCCGACGGTCGAAGACACTGTCTCGATCCTGCGCGGCCTGAAAGAGAAATACGAGCAGCACCACAAGGTGCGCATCTCGGATTCGGCACTGGTCGCGGCCGCTACGTTGTCAAACCGCTACATCGCCGACCGCTTCTTGCCGGACAAGGCGATCGACCTGGTCGACGAGGCCGCGTCGCGGCTCCGCATGCAGGTCGATTCGAAGCCCGAGGCGCTGGACGAGATCGACCGCCGCATCATGCAGCTCAAGATCGAGCGCGAGGCGCTGAAGGTCGAGAAGGACGATGCCTCGAAGGACCGGCTCGCGCGGCTCGAGAAGGAACTCTCGAACCTCGAGGAGGAATCGACCGAGCTGACCTCGAAATGGCAGGCCGAGAAGCAGAAGCTCGGGCTTGCCGCCGACCTCAAGAAGCAGCTCGACGAGGCGCGCAACGAACTTGCCATTGCCCAGCGCAAGGGCGAATTCCAGCGCGCCGGCGAACTTGCCTACGGCAAGATCCCGGAACTCGAAAAGCAGCTGAAGCAGGCTGAAGCCAGGGACGGCAAGGCCGGCATGGTCGAGGAAGTGGTCGGTCCCGATCATGTCGCCCATATCGTCTCGCGCTGGACGGGGATCCCGGTCGACAAGATGCTGGAAGGGGAGCGCGACAAGCTGTTGCGCATGGAAGACGAGATCGGCAGGCGCGTCGTCGGCCAGGGCGAGGCGGTGCAGGCAGTGTCGAAAGCCGTGCGCCGTGCGCGCGCCGGCCTGCAGGACCCGAACCGGCCGCTCGGCTCGTTCATGTTCCTCGGGCCGACGGGTGTCGGCAAGACCGAACTGACGAAGGCGCTGGCCAGCTTCCTGTTCGACGACGAGAGCGCCATGGTGCGCATCGACATGTCGGAGTTCATGGAGAAGCATTCGGTCGCCCGGCTGATCGGCGCGCCTCCCGGCTATGTCGGCTACGAGGAAGGCGGCGCGCTGACCGAAGCGATACGGCGCCGGCCCTATCAGGTCGTGCTGTTCGACGAGATCGAGAAGGCGCATCCTGATGTCTTCAACGTGCTGCTGCAGGTGCTGGACGACGGCCGGCTGACCGACGGGCAGGGCCGCACGGTCGACTTCCGCAACACGCTGATCATCATGACGTCCAATCTCGGCGGCGAATATCTGGTCAATCTTGGCGAGGACCAGGATGTCGACGTCGTGCGCGACGAGGTGATGAATGTCGTCAGGGCTTCGTTCCGGCCGGAATTCCTCAACCGCATCGACGAGGTAATCCTGTTCCACCGGCTGCGCCGCCAGGATATGGGCCAGATCGTCCAAATCCAGCTCAAGCGGCTGGAAAACCTGCTTGTTGACCGCAAGATATCGCTTTCGCTTGATCAGGAGGCGATCGACTGGCTGGCGGCCAAGGGTTACGACCCGGCCTATGGCGCGCGGCCGCTGAAGCGGGTGATGCAGAAGGAATTGCAGGACCCGCTGGCGGAAAAGATCCTGCTCGGCGAGATCCTCGACGGCTCGACTGTCAAGGTCACCGCCGGCTCCGACCGCTTGAACTTCCGCTCGAAGCCCGCGGTCGTGGCAACCGAGGCAGCCGCCTGAGCTCAAGCCAAAAGCCTGTTCCATCCCGATCGAATCGGGATGGAATTCCTATCTTCAATCTCGACCATGACCCTTTCCGAAAAACCGGCATACCCTTTTGTTACGCCGGCCTTCGGTTCATGGTCCAACATCACTGGCGGGGCGCAGATGACGCTGGACGACTATAACAGCTTCTGCGCCTCGCTGCCTTCGGCGACCCATGTCGTGCAGTGGGGCGGCGCCCATGTCTGGAAGGTCGGCGGCAAGGTCTTCGCGATCGGCGGCTGGAGTGAGGGCAAGGAGCCGTTCGTTACCTTCAAATGCTCCGACATCGCCTATGACGTGCTGAGGGAGCAGCCGGGCCTTCGGCCCGCGCCCTATCTTGCCTCACGCGGCATGAAATGGATCCAGCGCCAGACCGGCGAAAGCATGGATGATGGCGCGCTGAAGGATTACCTGCGCGAAAGCCACCGTCTTGTCGTGCTGAAGCTGACGAAGCAGGCGCGCAAGGAATTGGGACTCGCTGCCGGTTAATCGGTCAGAAATCCGCCATCTTCATGCCCGGTTCATATTGGAACCTTATCGTTGGCAACTGATTTGCTGGCGAGGGGGTTCGCCTACCACATCGGCCCGAAATCGAGTTTTGATTTTCGCAAAGCACGATGCGGAGATTTAAAGCGTTAGAGCGTTCTTTGCGCGTCGAAAAAGACGCGCGGCGCTTTGAAGAGACAATGCCGGCGGCGGCAATTACGGACCGGAGAATTTGGCCATCATGTTGCGCACCATCTTCACCCTTTCAGCGCTTGCTGCCGGGCTGCTGGCGTCGAATGCGATGGCCTCGCCAATAGTGGATGCCGCGCCACGGGTGGTTCGTGCCGCCAATGGAGGCGGCATTCTTGTCGCCCAGAACGGCAATCTCGATATCTACTACGATGCCAGGGGAAACCGCGTCATCGTCGATGCGGAGACCGGCAAGGTCATCGCCATCCAGCCGCCGCAGACCAGGCTCGACCGCCGCGCCTTGCGCCGCGAGCGCTTGCGCAACCTCGGACCGGTCGAGGACGACCCCTATTATCTCGACGACCCTGAGGACACGGCGCGGTTCCGCCGCAGGCAGATGGAAGACGAGGGCAGGGTCATCATACCGCCGGCTGACGAGTACGACCCCTATGGCGACAATTCGGTGGAAGCCTTCCCCGAAGCGCCACGGGATGACGGCTACGGCAACGGTTATCCGGAGGCAGCGCAGCCGGTAAAGCCGCGCACCATCGAGCGCCAGCCGCTCAACGAGGCCTCGATCGAGCCGATCGAGCCGACGGTGCCGAACGAGCAGGTCGCCTTACCGCCAGACACAGCCCCGCCGCCAAGCACTGGCGGCAAGACGGCGGTCGACCCGTCGCTTGCGCTCGGCGCCCGCGAGGACGTGGCGGCACTGCAGGTGCTGCTCGACCGTGCCGGTGCATCGCCCGGCGTCATCGACGGACGCTTCGGCTCGAATGTCGACAAGGCGCTCGCCGCCTATAATGAGATCACCGGCAGCAATCTGAAATCGACCGACGCAATCGGCATCCAGGCGGCCCTGGCGCAATCCGGCGGCGATGCCTTCGCCTCCTATACGATCACGCCCGAGGATGCGGCCGGTCCCTATGTCGCCTCGATACCGGAGGACTACAGCCAAAAGGCCCAGCTCGATCGGATGGGCTACACGTCGGTACCCGAAGCGCTGGCCGAGCGCTTCCATATGGATGAAACCTATCTGAACAAGCTCAATCCGGACGCCAATTTCAATCGTCCGGGCACCATCATCAAGGTCGCCAATTTCGGCAGGCTGGTGGCGACGCCGGTGGCGCGCATCATCGCCGACAAGTCCAATAAGCAGGTCCGCGCCTATGATGCGGCGGGCAAGCTGGTCGCAGCCTATCCGGCGACTATCGGCTCGTCCGACACGCCGTCGCCGTCCGGCACGCATGCGGTGTCGCGTGTCGCATTGGACCCGAACTACACCTACAACCCGAACATCAATTTCAAGCAGGGCGAAAACGACAGGATCCTGACCATCCCGCCGGGGCCGAACGGCCCGGTCGGCTCGGTCTGGATTGCGCTGGACAAGCCGACCTACGGCATCCACGGCACGCCGGATCCGTCCAAGATCGGCAAGACCGAAAGCCATGGCTGCGTGCGGCTGACCAATTGGGACGCGCGCGAGCTTGCCAAGATCGTGACGCCCGGCGTTACGGTGGAGTTCGTCGAGTAGGGCATGTTGATATTCAGGTGATGCCGGCCTGCAAACGGCGGCTTCCTCCGCTTCCGGTGCTCACGTACTCAAAAGTACGCTCCGCTCCGGTTCTCGGAAGCCACCATTTTCGGCTCGGCCTGACCTGAATCTCAACACACCTAAAGCGGACAGGCGTCGCTCCATTCACCCGATGACCTTGCGCAGCAGTGGCGCGCGCGGCGCTGCGGCATAGATCAGCTGCACCACCAGGATGAAGCCGACGCTGAGCAACGGGCTGATCAGGCAGAGTGCAGCGCCGACGGCCCACAGGATCTGTGCCTTGACGATGCGCAGATAGACCGTTCGGGTGGTCTCCGCGTCGACACCTTCGGCCAGAAATCCGTTTTTGTCCGCGTAGCGCCAACTGGCGAGCAGCGTCAGTCCGAGCATCAAAAGATTGAACCAGTAGACGAGCACCGCAGTCCTGAATTCGAGGAAGTCGGCGAGAAGGTCGGTCGAGAACGGCAGCAAGGCGATGAAGCCGAGGAAGCAGAGGTTCAGCGTGGCAAGCCGCCGGTCGGATTTTGCAATCAGCCCGTGTTGCGCCTGCTGGCCGAACCAGAAGATGGTCAGCGTCAGGAAGCTGAGCGCATAGGTCAGGAAGCGCGGCGCCAGTGCTGTGATCGCTGTGATCAACTCGCGTTCGGAATGCACCGTTTCATGCGCCGGCACTCTGATCTCGAGAACGATCAGGGTGAGCGCGATGGCGAACACGCCGTCGGTGATGCCGACAACGCGCCCGCGTCCTTCCGCCGAGGGTTCGAGCGGCCGTTTCATGCGGTATTTCCCCCTTGTCTGTAGCGCTGCGAGAAGCTTAGCACGGCACTTCCCGTTTGCACCCTGAGCGGCGTGATCCTGCCTGTGTGGCCAGGTTGGGCCTGGTTTCAACGAGAACAGCGTGCTGGCCGGTTGTCGGCGGCGCGCCGGCGATCTAGGTAAGGCGGCATGCACACGCCAACCAAAGTCGGTACCGGCGCCGTTCCCCTGACCGGCTCACTTCCCGCCGATACGTTCTGTCCGCAGGCGCAGCGGCGGTTCGTGCTGATCGCCGCGATCCTGGCTTCTGCGCTCGGCTTCATCGACGGGTCGGTCCTGGCCATTGCGACGCCGGCGATCCGCGTCGACCTCGGCGCCAGCCTCGCCGAGGCACAATGGATTTCCAATGCCTACGCATTGACACTCTCAGCCCTCATTCTCGTCGGCGGCGCCGCCGGCGATCGCTTCGGCCTGCGCCACTCCTTCGTCGCCGGCATCGTCCTGTTCATTGCCGCCTCGCTTGCCTGCGCGCTGGCGCCTAACCCGGCGGTGCTTATTGCGTTTCGGGCTATCCAGGGTGTCGGAGCGGCCATCATGGTGCCGGGCAGCCTGGCCATTATCGCCAAAGCCTATCCGAAAAAGGAACGCGGCCGGGCGATCGGCATCTGGGCCGCAGCATCAGCACTGACGACGGCGCTCGGCCCGGTGCTGGGCGGCTTCGTGCTGTCGGCGTTCGGCGCCGGCATCTGGCGGGCGATCTTCGCCATCAATCTGCCGCTCGGCCTTATCTCGGTCTATCTTCTGCTGGCCAAGGTCCCTGCCGACGCGCCGGTGGAAAAGCGCAGCCTCGATCTCGGCGGCGCTGCACTCGCCATATTGGCGTTCGGAGCTCTCGCTTACGGTCTGACCTCGATCAGTGGCGACGGGGAGGGGCTGATGTCCGGCCCGAGTATTGCCGCCGGTGCGGTTTTGCTCGTCGTGTTCATCGTCTTCGAGCGCCGGCGGCGCGAGCCGATGATCGATCTGTCGTTGTTTCGGATCGGCGCGTTCGCGGGCGCCAATGTGGCTACCTTCTTCCTTTATTTTGCGCTGTCGGCCAATCTGTTCTATCTGCCGATGCTCATGATCGCCGGATGGGGGCTGAGCGCGGCCGAGGTCGGTTTCATCTTCTTGCCGCTTTCGGCATTGATCGCAGTGTTGTCCGGACCGGTCGGCCAGTGGTCCGACCGCATCGGGCCTCGCTTTCCGATCGCCAGCGGCAGTCTGGTTGTGGCTCTTGCCTTTGCCGGACTTGCCTTGCTGGCCTATTGGGGCATCCACAATTTCTGGATCGGGGTATTCCCGCTGATGGCTCTGATGGGGTGCGGCAGGCCGCGGGTGGTTTCCCCGCTGTCCACCCCCGCAATGACGGCGGTCGAGGACAAGGATACGGGGGCGGCCTCGGGCATCAAC
>NZ_JAMYND010000036.1:0-52579 GCF_040318885.1 Mesorhizobium sp. M0998 | reverse complement strand
CGACGCGGAGCGTCGCACCGACCGAGGCCGGCGAGCGACTTTTCCAATCTCTTGTTCCCCGCTTCGAGGAAATCGAAGCCGACCTTGCAAGCCTGGTGGCCTTTCGCGACAAGCCCTCTGGAACGGTCCGTATCACGCTGTCCGACCATGCGCTCCAGACGACCGTCTGGCCGAAGCTGCAGCCCTTGCTCAGCGACTATCCTGACGTGCGCGTCGAGCTCTACAGCGACAACGGCATGAAGAACATTGTGGAGGAGCGCTTCGACGCAGGCGTGCGGCTTGGTGAGAGCATCGACAGGGATATGATCGCAGTGAGGATCGGGCCGGATTGGAGGCTCGTGGCCGTGGCTTCGCCGGAGTACTTTTCCCGCCATCCGGTTCCGACCGCACCCCAGGATCTGGTCGATCATGACTGCATTAATATGCGGCAGGCAACGTTCGGCGGATTATATGTCTGGGAATTCGCCAAGGATGGCCGCGACCTTCGTGTGCGGGTGGAAGGCCAACTCACCTTCAATTCGTCCATTCCCATGATCGAGGCTGCGATAAGCGGTTTCGGGATCGCCTATGTCCCGGAAAACCTCGTCAGCCACCACATCGCCAAGGGATGCCTTAGGCTCGTGCTTGACGACTGGAGCCCGCCGTTTGCGGGCTATCACCTCTACTACCCGAGCAGGCGACAGCTCTCGCCTGCGATGGCGGTGATCGTGGAGGCGCTCCGCCATCGTATCTGACCCCTTTAGAAGCGTACTCTTTGAATGCTCGCCTATTCGCGCAGCAAGGGTCACCAGAGGCGCATCAAGCGAGCTTTTCCAGCGTGATTGGAAGGCTTCGAATGCGTTTGCCGGTCGCGTGGAAGACGGCATTCCCGATCGCTGGGGCGACCCCTACGACACCGATCTCGCCGACTCCTTTGCCCCCCAGAGCAGTTGCCTGCATGTCCGGAATACCAACCGAAATCACTTGGATGTCGGGCACATCGGCGTTGACCGGGACGGCATAGTCGGCAAAATTCGCGTTGATGGTGCGTCCGTCCCGCTGGTCGACGTAACCCTCTTCCAGGAGAGCTTGCCCGAGACCCATCACCATACCGCTGATCCACTGGCTTTCGGCAAGCTTCGGATTGAAGATCCTGCCGCTGTCGAATGCCGAGACCATGCGCTTGACACGGATCGTGCCAAAATCCTCATCGATGCGAACTTCCACGAAATGCGCACACCAGCTATGGGCAGAGACGCCTCCTTCCACCGCGCCCTTCAACTGGGCGAAACTGCGGTCGGCCCCATTCTTCGTCTCTTCGGTGGCGCCTGGAGCAAAGGTGTTGCCCTCGATTTCCAGTTTGTCTGTGCCCACTGCCTTCAACAGTTCCGCTATGCTGATGCCGCCGGTCGGTCGACGGGTCGGCCGTACCGAGCCGTTTTCGAACGTGAGGTCAGTCGCCTTCGAGGCTGCCAGCGGCGACTTCGGATCGGATGCGGCAAGCGCCAGGAAGGCATCCCGTGCATTCTTGGCCGCCTTGTTCACCGCTCCCGTCAGGTTGTTGGCCTGCTGGGAGCCGCCAGCGAGCGCCGATCTGGGGAGGATGGTATCGCCAAGCCGCACCGCGACGGTCTCGACGGGAACACCCAGAGCGTCAGCCGCGGTCTGGGCGAGAATGGTATAGGTCCCCGTTCCCATGTCGGTGCCTGCGCTGAGGACTTCGATCTGTCCACTGGCATGGAATACGATCTTGGCTTCGCTCGCAGTCCGGATCATGGGGTATGACCCGGCGGCCATTCCATAACCGATCAACTCGCGGCCTTCGCGCATCGAGCGAGGGGCCGGGTTCCTGTTCCACCAGCCGATGGCTTCTGCGCCGGCGGCATAGGCTTCGCGCAACTGTCGAGTGGTCCACGGCATACTGTTGCTGGGATCGATCTCCGCCCAGTTGGCAAGGCGAAGCGTGATCGGATCAATGTTGAGCGCGTACGCCAGTTCGTCGATCGCGCTTTCCAGAGCATAAGCACTGGGGTTTTCGCCGGGGCCCCGTTTCCAGCCAGGCTGAACCGTATTGACCGGCACGACGTTGAGACGTGACGAGAAGTTCGGCATCGCATACATGATTTTCGTCACATTGTTGCAAGCCTCGATGTGGACTTCGTCGATCGCTGTCTCGTTCCAGCTCTCATGGACAATCGAGCTTATCTTTCCGTCCTTCGAGGCGCCGATCGACAGGGTCTGCCGAGTTGCCGGTCGGCCGCCAAGGCCGGTGAAGGTCTGCGGTCTAGTGAGAGAAACCTTGACGGGCCTGCTGAGCCTCCGTGAGGCCGCGCAAGCCAGCCCCACATGTGGATGTGCCCCGATCTTGGACCCGAACCCGCCGCCGACGTAAGGCGAGATCACCCGCACATTTTCGATGTCGATGCCGAGCCATTCCGACACGACGCTTCGAGCCCCGCCAACCCACTGGCTGGGCTCCCAGACGGTGATTTTCCCGTTCTCCCAGGAAGCGATGCAGGCATGCGGCTCTATCGGCACATTGTATTCGCGTGATGTCGTGTAGGTGACGTCTACCTTGACCTCGGAATTGGCCAGGGCTGTCGCGGCATCGCCCCAGGCAGCACCCATGGGATCGATGAGCTGGGCTTTTGCCTTGGGATCGTTGATGTCGAGAATAGGGTCGCCGTCCTCATATTCCACCTTGAGAAGGCTTGCCGCTTCCGTTGCCTGTTCAAAGGTTTCAGCGACCACGAGCGCGATATGCATGCCGTTGAAGCGGACCACATCGTCCTGAATTGGGGTAAATTCCTCGGTGGCTCCGCCGCCCTTGCTGTAGACGGTCGGCTTGTTGAGCTTCAGGGAATTCTGCGCGGTATAGACGTCCAAGACGCCCGGCAGAGCCTTGGCGGCCGAAGTATCGATATTGACGATACGCCCTGCCGGCCGTGTCGATTGGACGGAAACGCCATAAGCCAAGTTCTCCAGCTTCTGCTCGATCGCATAGCGGGCCTGCCCGGTGACTTTCAACGGGCCTTCGGCGCGCGACAGACGCGCACCGAGCACAGAGCCCTTGGATTTAGTGGGATCGCTTGCAAAAGCTGTTTCGCCCGACAAGCCAACCCCAGCGGTGGCCACAGCGGCTGCGCCTGCTCCGAGTTTCATGACGGTACGCCGGTTGAGTTCGAACTCGTTGCCATGTGTCATGCGATATCTCCTACCGTCATCAGGGCGCGTGCCACGACCTTCGGTGCCAGCTCGATTTTGAACGCATTGTGTCCCCTCGACTTTGCGCCATCGACGGCAGCTGCAGCAGCAGTGCGGAGCGTTGCCTCGTCGAGTGTCTTTCCCTTGAGCGCATCCTCGACCGCACGAAGGCGCCATGGCTTGGTGGCAACGCCGCCAACTGCAATGCGCACATCGCGGATCGTCTTGCCGTCCGCTTCCATCTCGATACCAACGGCAGCACTGGCTGCCGCGAACTCATAAGACGCGCGATCGCGGACCTTGAGATAATGGGAGCGCTTCAACGCGGCCGAACGCGGGATCTCGATCCCGACGATCATCTCGCCTGGCGCCAACTGGTGCTCGAGATGGGGGGTATCGCCCGGGAGCAGGAAGAATTCGTCGACGGGAATTTTGCGTTCGGAAGCTCCCCGGACGATGACCGTGGCGTCGAATGCCACCAGGGAAACTGCAAAATCTCCCGGATAGATCGCTATGCACGCGTCACTCGTGCCAAGCACCGCGTGGTTGCGGTTGACACCCTCGAGCGCTGCACATCCGGAGCCGGGATTGCGCTTGTTGCAGTTCGAATAGGCGCCGGGGTCGCGGAAGTACGTGCAGCGGGTTCGCTGCATCAGGTTGCCGCCGATGGACGCCATGTTGCGTAGCTGCGCCGAGGCGGCGCGCCACAGGCTTTCGGAGAGAACCGGTGCCGCTTCCTTGATGTCTGCGTGGGCCGCGACCTTGCTCATCTTGGCAAGGGCGCGGATACGAATGACATCCGCAGACACCTCGATCGTGTCGAGCCCGGAAAGGCGGGTGATGTCCACCACGCGGGCAGGGCGCTCGACATTCAGCTTCATGAGGTCAAGGAGCGTGGTGCCGCCCGCGAGAAAAAGGGTCTCGGGCTTGGCAGCCTCAGCAACCGCCGTTGCGGCGTCTTCGGCGCGGAGATACTCGAACGTTCTCATAGTGCTGCCTCCTTCTTGAGGCGGCTGGCAGCATCGCGCACCGCGGCGACGATATGGGGGTAAGCGCCGCACCTGCAGATATTGCCGCTCATGTATTCGCGGATGTCCTCGTCCGTACCGGCGTGGCCTTCGCGAATACAGGCAACAGCCGACATGATCTGGCCTGGGGTGCAATAACCGCACTGGAAAGCGTCGTGCTCGATAAAGGCAGTTTGAACCGCGTGCATCACACCGTCGGCTGTCTGCAGGCCCTCGATCGTTGTGATCTGACGGCCCTCGACCTGGGCCGCCAAGGTGAGACAGCTCAGAACGCGCTCACCTTCGACGTGAACTGTGCAGGCACCGCACTGGCCGTGATCGCAGCCTTTCTTCGTGCCGGGCAGGTTGGCATGCTCGCGTAGTGCGTCCAGCAGGGTCACGCGTGCGTCAAGATTGAACTGGTGGCGGCGGCTGTTGATGTCCAAGGCTAGCTGTCGGGGCTCTGACATGTCGTCTCCTCGAGTGGCGAGCGGGGATTGGGACTTCTCGCGAAGTCGACCGGACCGACGAAGCCTGCGGCATCAGTCGGAAAGGAAGTCTATTCCGAAGGCCCTGTCGTCGGCCGGTTGCCTAAGCAACCCTCAGGAGAGCACGGACGCGACATTCGAATTAGCCCTCAAAATTCGCATGAGCCTATCAATGGCACTCATGAATACACCTGCGAGTGGTGGTGCTGAATGCGAACCTTCAGCTGTCGAAGGCCAGTGAGCTGGATAGCTCCTCATGGGCGTCGACCTGCTGCTGCAGCAGAGCGAGTTTCTGCCTGACCATGCCAAGAGCATCGGCGCCGGCGATGAAGCGACGGGGCAGCTCCGGCTTGTCGACCAGAGTTATCAGCGCCTGCGCGAGTTTGGCCGGGTCGCCGACTTGCCGGCCGTTCGCGGCTTTCCAACCCGTTATCTGCTGGGCGCGACGTTCGCTGTAATCGCTAACGGATGACGGAGCATATTGAGTGGATTCGTCCGTCAGCAGCTCCGTGCGGAAAAACCCGGGGTTCACGATCATGGTTTCAATGCCGAACGGCGCCACCTCGGCTTGCAGCGACTCGATCCAGCCATCCACGCCGAATTTTGCCGCCGCGTACGCAGAACAGAACTCGAAACCAACCAGGCCTGCCGTCGATGAGATTGCAATGACCTTGCCAGAACCCTGCGCGCGCATCACCGGCAGGACTGCACGGGTGACATTCATGGCCCCGGTCAGGGTGGACGCGAGCTGAAGTTCGATATGGGCCGGAGTCAGGTCCTCGAAATAGCCCGCATAGAAGCCCGCGGCATTGTTGACGAGCACGTCCAGGCGACCAAAGCGGTCGAGGGTTGCCTTCACCGCGGCATCGGCGTCGGCCGGCTTGGTCACGTCCAACGTCACGACCAAAAGATTATCCGATTGGCCGATCGCCTTGGCGACCCGAGCCGGGTTACGGCCGGTCGCAACGACCTTATCGCCGATCGCCAAGACCGCCTTGGCAAAGTGGAGGCCCATGCCTCGCCCAGCGCCGGTAATCAACCATACTCTACTCATAGCCGTATCCTTCCTACCCAGTATCTTTTCAATTTATGCGGCGTTGGCTTTTGGGACGTCCGTCTCAGCGGTGATCTTGAACCACCCGGTGGCGGACTGAATCACACCCCATAGTTTCGCTGGAATATCGATGCCCAGAACGCTCGACGGCCGGATTTCGGTCTCGATCAGATCCTCGCGGCCGCTCTTTGCCAGCTGGACCCACTCCGGGTTCATCACCAGTCCTTGCCCAACCGCGACGAGCGTGAGGCCTGTCGCCAGGGCGAGCTCGGCCTGAAAAGGCGTCCTGACCTGACCCGCGGCAACGACCGGGACCCGACCGCTGGCTCGGTGAGTGATCAGGCCGGCGATGGTGTCGCCCTCGGGCGCCTTTATAGGCTTTGCCTCGAGAACGCTCGTCAGAGATGCATGGAGGTAGTCCACACCTTCATCGATAAGACGTTCAATCAGCTCGTACGTGTCGGCAATACGCAAGCCACCTGACTCGGGTTCCTCGGGTGACACCCGGTAGCCCACGAGGAAGGGGCGGTTCGCATGTGCCGTGGCCACTCGCTTTACCTCACGCATCACGGCGATCGGGAAACGCATCCGATTTTCGAGCGTGCCGCCCCATTCATCGCCACGCTGATTGTAGAGAGGCGAGAAGAAGTTCTGGATCAGAAATCCGTGAGCGCCATGCAGTTCGATGCCGTCGAAGCCTGCCTCGATGGCCCGTCGTGTCGCCTCGCCATAGGCGGTAATGATCGCGAGGATTTCGTCATTCGACAGTGCACGTGTCTTCACACCGCCCGGATTGAAGGGGCCGGGCGGGACTTCGAGCGCACTGGCGCTGACGATCTCGCCGCCGGGTATAAGTGCCGGCACGGCCTTGTTCCCGGCATGAAAGATTTGCAGGACGGCCAGGGCCCCGCCGCTTTTGGCCGCTGACGCCAACCTTGAGAGGCTTGGGATGAAACGATCGTCGTAGGAGGCGAATTCGCCCGCAAAGCCGATGCCGTCGGGCAAGACATGGGTGCAGCCGGTGAGCACAAGTCCGACGCCATTTGCCCGACGCCGGTAGTAGGTGATCTCCGCATCGGAGACCGTTCCGTCGTCATTGGCCGACCAGGTGGTCATCGGCGCCATGACAATCCTGTTGTCGACGCTCAACCCGTTCGGAAATTGGAACGGCTGGAAGATCTGTCGTGAGGTGTCCACAGCGTTTCCCTTTCGACGCGCGTTTCGTTGTCTCCGGGGTGAAATAGCGAATAGGACTCGATATGATTAGCCGTTACAATCCGCATGAAGTTAGAAATGGGGTTGATAAATGAGGCGCGGAGATTTCAGCGAGCTGGCCGTCTTCATCGCCGTAGCAGAGGCAGGCAGCTTCACACGCGCCGCAGCAAAGCTCGGTCTATCGCAGTCCGCGCTCAGTTACGCTGTCAGGACGCTGGAACAGCGCCTGGGAGTCCGGCTGATCTCACGCACCACACGCAGCCTGTCCGTGACGGTAGCTGGAGAGCGCTTGCTGCGAAGCCTACGACCGGCCTTCGATCACATCGAAAGCGAGATCGCCGCCGTCACCGCCCTGCGCGACAAGCCCGCTGGCCTCATTCGCCTGACGACATTCCGGTATGCTGCCAAGTCAGTACTGTGGCCCGTCATCGCCAAACTCCTCCTGGAGTATCCGGATATCGAAGTGGAATTGAGCCTGGACGAGGGGCTGGTTGACATCGTTGCAAACAAATTCGACGCCGGTATCCGGATCGGCGAGCAGGTCCAGAAGGATATGGTGGCAATAAGGATCGGCCCGGACCTGCGCATGGCGGTGGTCGGATCACCGTCATATTTTGCAAACCGAACCCTTCCAAAGACACCGCGCGAACTTGGGGAACACAGAGGCATCAGCTACCGCCAGAAGACAGGCGGCGGGCTCTTTGCCTGGGAGTTCGAGAAAGGCGGGGAGGAACTTGAAGTCAGGATGAATGGCCCACTCGTCATCAATGACGGTGAAATGCTCGAGGATGCGGCTCTTGACGGTCTCGGTTTAGCATACACCTTTGAAAGCCAGGTTGCTCCGTTCATCGCAGACGGACGCCTTATCCGGGTACTGGAAGACTGGTGCCAACCCTTCTCAGGCTATCACCTCTATTACCCCAGCCGACGCCAGCACACCGCAGCCTTCGCTCTACTTCTCGAGGCCCTCCGTTTCAAGGCGTGACAGGTGGCAGAACCGCATTCAAACATGCCGCTCTACCTTGGCATAGTATGAGGTATCCGTCTCTCATATGCACAACCTCGCGGGACGTCGACAATCAAGGCCCGCTCTGGGAGAACAGGCGCGCCCAGCTCGCCCTCGAAAAAGTCTCAACTTACCCTGACGGACTGCGTTGCGGTGAACTCCGATTCCAGAATTCAGAGCCCCTAAGCCGCCATTCCGCTTCCGGCCCCGCGTAAGCCGAAAAGCAGGTGCTGAATGAACGGCATGTTCCGGGTGCTCCGCAGCCCAGCCTGAAAGACTGACTCGAAGTCGTGAGCTGACGGCCAAGCTTATCGACCCTTGGCCCCTAGCTGGAAAGTCTATCATGAGGATCCGAGCATGGAGATTGGCGCCGGGCAAGTGGCTGCCCGGCACCGACATTGAGAAATCAAAGCGCATTCAAGAATGCCAGCAGCTTGTCGCCCGCCTTGAAGCGCATGCCTTTTTGCCCCTCCATAGCCGTCACCTTCGCCAACGCCGCCTCCTTCAGCGCGAGATGAGCATGGAGGTAGGTCTGTGTTGTTTGAATTGATTCATGGCCAAGCCAAAGCGCAATCACCGCCAGGTCGACGCCGGCCAATAGCAGTTCCATGGCGGCGCTGTGCCGGAGCGTGTGGGGTGAAACGTGTTTTGAACGCAGGGAGCGGTAGGTCTCCGCTGCGACGTTCACGTATTTGGACAACATAAATTGCACAGCATCCGCGCTCATGCGATCTCCGTGGATGGTGGGAAACAGCGCGGTCGCACCGTTGTGCGCTGGTTCCGTCAGCCACTTCTTGACGGCCTCCCGTGCCAGTTTGGTCAGCGGGGTGCTTCTCTCTTTGCGCCCCTTGCCGAAGCATCGAATATGCGCGCCGACGCCGAGCTGTACAGCGTCCCGATCGAGGCCGGTAATCTCGGACAGTCTCAAGCCCGTCTGGACTGCCACGAGCAACAGCGTGTAGTCGCGACGGCCTGCCCACGTCGCCTTGTTGGGGACAGCGAGGATAGCCTCGATCTCGGCTCGGCTGAGGAACTCCACTTCCCGGCGGGCGACGCGCTTTGGTGGGATCGCCAGGACACGCTGGATCTGCATGCTATATGCCGGTTCTTCGAACGCAACGAAACGAAAGAACGTCCTGATCGACGTCAGACGCAGGTTGCGCGATCGTGCTCCGATGCTCCGCTCGGTCTCCAGATGCTCGAGGAAGCCAGCGATCAGACGGGCATCAAGGTCCGTAAGGTTCAACCGCGACGGCGGTCGGCCGAGCTTCTTCGACGCGAAACGAAGAAGGAGTCGAAAGGTATCCCTGTAGGAGGCAATCGTGTTGGGGCTGACGTTCCGCTGCTGCATCAGTCGTTGAGTGAAGAACCGCTCGATCAAAGACGGAAGGATCGTCGGATTCATACCGCATCCCCCCATCTGCTCTCCAGCCGATCGGCGGCATGGCGCATGAGCTCGGGGCACGCTGAAAGATACCAATACGTGTCGCGGGTGTGGGTGTGTCCGAGATAGGTCGACAAGATCGGAAGCATACGGTCGACGTCGTCACCGGCCTCATACCATCGCAAGAGCGTGTTGACGGCATAGGTGTGTCGAAGGTCGTGAATCCTCGGCCCGCGCGTGCCGACCGCTCCACGAAGACCCGCACGCCGCATACTCGTGATGAAGACGAACTCGACGCGCTGCTTGTAGAGGCCCTTGCCGCGTTCGCCGACGAAGAAGCGATCGCCCAGCCGCCTTGCTGGGCTGGCATCCCGTCGTTCACAATAATCCTGAAGCACTGATGCAGTTGTGTGATGGACTGGAACGATCCGCGATTTGCCGAACTTCGACTCCTCGACAGAAATGACCCCGGCATCAAGATCGACATCGGAACGTTTGAGCCGAATCGCCTCTCCGAGTCGCATTCCGGTCACCGCGAGCAGGCCGATACAGCAATGGAAGGTCCATTGCCCGAAGCCGTTCCTGGAACGCCATCGCTTTATCTCCGAGAGGAGGACTTCGATCTCCTCAGCGGTGTAGATATGGGGTTGCGGCCGGTGATGCTGCGGGAACACCCCAGTCGGGGGGATCTCGGTCCGTGGCTCAAGGTCGGCGAGATACCGGGCGAATGTTCGGACCGCGGAGAGCCGGATCGCCCACGTTGCCGGGCCGGCCGAGCTTCCCGCCCATTCTATCGCCAGCTTGCCTGTGACGACGGTCGCTCCCTGTCGATCCATGAACGCGACGAAGTTGCGGAGCTTGCCATCGCCATCCTCGAGTTTGAAACCGAGAGCACGCTTTGTCCGGAGATACGCTTCGAGAAAGTCGTGGAGTTTTGTCATCAGGTGGCCTCCGGCCAGGGAAGGCTCAGCAGGCGCAGACGCGGAAGATCCACCTTCGCGTAAATCCGTGTGGTGTCGTGGCTCAGATGCCGGAGGATTTGGCCGATCTCATTTAGAGTGGCGCCGGACCGAACCATATCTGTCGCAAGTGTGTGTCGGAATACATGCGAGCGAACGTTTGCGATTCCGGTAATGCCGGCACGCTTTAAAGCCCTCGTGGCGACCAAAATGATACCGGTTGCGGTAGGAAAACCCACCTTCGGCGTCTGCAGGCGCAGGAAGAGCTGCCGAGATGCTGAAGATGGCCGATCGTTTACCAGGTAGTCGACGATCGCGGCGCCGACGTCGCACGGCAGAGGTAACACCGACTGCGTTCCCGCCTTACCAGTGATGGAGATCACGCCGGAGCCCCAATCGATATCGTCCAGCGAGAGCTTTGAAACCTCATGGGCGCGCAGTCCCAGGCGAGCCAACAGCAGCAGGATTGCATGGTCGCGGCGCCCTGCGGGCGTGGTGCGATCACAAGCATTGAGAACGCTCTGCAGTTGTACAGGCGTCAGGAACTTCGGCAATGCTGCGTGTCTGCGCCCGCTAATAGCGGGAATGCTTGATGACAGGTCTTCATCAAGCAGGCCCTCGGCAAACAGGTATCGCAGGAAGGACCGCTGCCGTGTGAATATGCTTTGTGTCGTTCTGACGCTGCGATCATGAACATGCCGATCAACGTAGTTCACGACGTCCTGTCGACATATCTGCCTTAGGTCGTCCGTGCCGTTCCAGATCTCCCTGAGAAACGGCAACACGTAATATACGCTGGACTCGATCGTGCTGGGCTGAAGCCCTCGCTTTCGTCTGAGGTACTCGCTGAACGAGTCAAGGACCTGCTCATGTGGATCAGTCACCGGCGGGCTCAGAACGATGCCAGCTTCAAGGAGCTCGCCGAGAAACCGCAAGATCGCCGATCGATCACCGTTTTGGAGCTTGCCCAGCTTCCTTCGGTAGCTCAGGAAGCTGGAAGCCGTCTTGCGAGAAACGTCACTCCCATCGTGATGATGGTCGATGAGCCACCGGGCGTAATCCCCGACCGTCCTTATCGCGCGGCAGATTGTTTGCGTCCGATAACCGGAAGCGTGCATCCAAGTGATGTAAGCATCGACGTTGTCTCGAAAAATCCATCCGTCAAATCGCTGCCATAGCTGGTGGCTGTAGAGATTAATGGTGCAGGTCATCTTGCTCTCCTTTGCATCGTTGCAAGGAGGGCAGAATACTATGCCGAGCCGTGGTGGCCTTTTTTACCGAAAGTCCCGTGGCCTAGGCAGCTTGATCGGCATAGTCTCCGACTCGGGATAAGATCCATACGAGCACATCGACGGCATCAAGGTGAAGACGCGGAATTTCCGATAGAAGCTGCAGCGGATATACCGTCATCATGTGGTAGTCTGGCCCGCATGACGGCGCTTTATCTCAATTGACGCGGAAGACGGTGGATCCCTCAGCCGAATAAAACGCATCCGCCGAAATGGATCGAGCCTCAGCTGACGCGCCTGGTCGACGAAGCGCCCGACGGCGCCGATTGGCTTCACGAGATCACACGATGCTCGCCGGCCTGGCCCGAAGCGGCAGCCGGGCTCCAGTCGTCCGTGCCCGGCTGTGCCGGCCTGGCAAGCACCGGCGGCGCCATGAGCCGGTCCTTGAAACGGCGATCCTTGTAGCGCGCCTTCTTCGCGCGGATCGGCGGCGTGCCCGCCACCATGACGATCTCGTCGGCGGGCGGGAGCTGCATGATCTCGCCCGGGTTAGCAGCGGTCTGGCGGTCTCGGAGCGCGACACCATCAGATGGCCAAGCCAGGGCGAGAGCCGATGGCCCGCATAGTTGCGCATGGCGCGCATCTCGGGAGCACCTCGGCACGGTTCCGTTCGCGCGATAGAAGCAGCGGTTGGCGATTGAGCAGCATGGAATCGCCGAATTCATGCGCGCGGTATCGATACGCGATGAAGGCTGCGGAGGCCTTGGCGAGCAGAGCATCGTCGGCAAAGGCGCGCAAGAGCTCGAAATGGCTTTCGCCGGGCTGGTGGACGCCCGTGAGAACCGCATCGACCACGCGAAGCCGCGTGCCCCGCGCGATGCGCCCTGTCGCAATGCCATTTCCGGCACGCACATTGCCGCCGGGATTGGCAGCTGCCTCAAGTGCGCGCACTACGCTCGTGCCGATCGCAATGATGCGGCCGCCGCGCAGCTTCGCCCACGCGACCTGCGCCGCGGTGCGCCCAGGGATGCGGTATGGCTCGTCGAAGGGAAGGCGCGAGTCGAGCGCGGGATCGCCGGTAGAAGAGACGCCCGCAGCATGCGTGAGTGTTGCAAAGCCAATGTCGTGCCGACGCCAGGCTTGGAGCGTGCGCCAGTCGAGCGCGAAGCCTGCCGATGGCGCCTCGAACGCGACCGGCCCGGCGGCAATCTTCGTCCAAACATCCCACAGTGCCAACGGCTCGGGAACATGCGCGTATTGAATCGGCCGGCCGTGCTGCGCCAGTCCTGCAAGCACCGCTGCGCGATTGCCTGGGAAGTGCAATTCGAGAAGGCGTGGATGGTCGAGAAGGCGCTCGACGACGGCGTCAAGCGAGCCGAGCCGGAGGCGATCGCCTGGTGACAGCGGAGGTGGAGGCAGCCGGTCTTCCGTGCGCGTGCGGTGATCGCCCGAGCCGAAGGCAATCGCCACGAAACGGGTTGGATCGGGAAGTGATAGCCAGCCCGCCAGGCGGATCTCGATCGCCTCACCGCTTGGGACATGCGTGCCGTGCAAGCTGGCAGGCAAGGTCGCGGCGTCATTGGCGACGACCAGATCGCCGGGGTTGAACAGCGTCGCGAGTCCAGCTCGCGGCAGGTCGCGCATCGTGCCGTCCGCCTCGACGACGAACAGCCTGGCGGAGCGCTGATCGGGACGATCGGCGGCAATCATGCATGTGCTCCGGCGAGACGCGTAGAGCGGACCGGCAACGCGTCGAGCATCTTTTCGATGATCTCGGCAGCTGCCTCCTCGGGGCGCTTCAAGGTCGCCGGATCAGCATCAGGGATCGCGAGCGCGTGCAGTGGGGTGTCCATATCGCCGGGGTCAAGTGCGAGGAGCCGGATGCCGTCTGCTTTCGCCTCCTCGTCCCAAATCGCCGTCAGATGGGCAAGAGCGGCCTTGCTCGCGCCGTATGCTCCCCAGCCGGGATAGGCGTTCACCGCGGCGTCGCTGGAAATGTTGATCGCCATCGCGCCACGGCCGCCGCGCGCGGACGCCGCAAGCGCACCGAAAAGAGCCTTCGTCAGCCGGAACGCGCCGACCAGGTTGACGGCGAGCACTGTTTCCAGCTCCTCGCACTCAGTATCGGCGAGGAGCGCCAGAGGGACAGGGCCGAGGCTCGAGGCATTGTTGATCAGGACGTCGAGCCCGCCGAGGCTCGCGGTTACCTGTAGCGCGATCGAGTAGGTGTCCTCCTTCTTGCCGACGTCGCCGACAACGCCGTGCGCGCCCGTCTCGTCAGCGATGCGTGCGACGTTCGCGGCGGTGCGGGCGACGAAGGCGACGCACGCATCCTGTGCGGCAAGCTGCCGCACAAGCGCCAGTCCGAGACCGGACGTGCCGCCCGTGACCGCCACGCGAAGTCCCTGAAGTTCGATATTCGTCTGCATTGCCAGTGCTCCCTTAATCCGTATGCCTCTTGCTACAAGTTAAAGTTAACTTGAAGTCAAGCGGGAATTGTGCTTTGGTTCATGCATGGATTCCATGCTGACCATCACCGACGTGTCACGGCGCAGCGGCGTCGCCTCATCGGCCCTGCGCTTCTACGAGGAGCGCGGGCTGATCGCGTCCGAGCGGGCCGGCTCGGGACACAGACGCTACCCGCGATCCGTGCTGCGCCGGATCGCCTTCATCGTCTTCGCGCAGCGAATTGGGCTGACACTTGAGGAGATCGGCGCCGAGCTGGCCAAGTTGCCGGCCGATCGCGTGCCGTCGCGTCGGGATTGGTCGCGGTTGTCGGGCCAGTGGACCAAGCGCATCGACCAGCGCATCGCCGAGTTGCAGCGCCTGAGGTCGGGGCTTACCGAGTGCATCGGTTGCGGCTGCCTGTCGATGGACCGGTGTAGCCTTGCGAACCCTGCCGATATGGCAGGACGCAAGGGGCCGGGGCCGAGGTATTGGCTGGGGTGAGTTGACAGCCTGCCTGTCCCTATTGCAGAACTCGGCAGCGCAAGACTTCGCCAAGTGCGAGACGCTGCGGGCCCCGGTAAGGTCAGGGCGCGGCGGCCCTGATGTCAATTCAGGAATCGCGCTGAACCGGACAGCTCCTGCATTTGTCTCAAAACCGCGGTCAACAAAGGGTCAGAACAAGAGCTGCTCAAAATCGACGCGATGGAAGGCTCCCGCTCCGCCGGGGTTGGCATCGTTAGGATGGACAAACCGGGAGCGTAAGACTCCTGCGGCGGATTTGATTCGTGATCGTCGCGCAGCCGTACCAGCAGTGCCGCCCGCAGGCCCGCTGCATCTCTTCCGGCGATCCGATCGCCTGTCGCGAGCGACTCAGGTGCTCTTCAGGGTCCCGTTCATCCCTTCCGGATAGAAGCCGCCCTTGCTCACTCCGTCCTTGTCGGTGAGATAGACGATCCGCAGCACTTCCTGCGGCGTCCTGGTGAACGCGATCGCGTCGGGCGTCGAAGGAACGAAATTGGCCTTGCCATTCACCTGGATGCCCTGGTCCTTGTCTTCCGGCCCGTCGATCTTGTCTCGTGCATCGGAGACGGCGTTGGCGGCCTTCCAGGCTTTCTCTCCCTTCCGGTATAGAGTGGAGCGCGCCATTCCCATGTGATAGGCCTCGACCGCCAATATGCCGGCGGCGGCTGCGAGGAAGTCCTTGTCCTTCAGAACCGTCGCAGCACCGGCATAGGCGGTGACGCCGACATCCTCGAACAGCATGCCGCCGAGAACGAAGTTCGTTTCGTTGCCGAAGGGATCGAAGTCCCGCCCGAGGCCCGCTGCCTCCGCGACCGCCTTGAACCCCGCATCGAAATCAATGGCCGGCCTGTCGACTGCGTTCTTTGCAAGCGTCTTGCGGTAGAACCGGACATGCGCGAGTTCGTTTTCAGCAACCTCCTGCATGAATTCGCCGATGGCGGGTGTCTCGAAGGACACTTTCTTTCCGCCGACGACATCGCCGGGTTTGGAACCGGCATCGGCGGCGTCGATGCCTTTTCCGGTGGTGCCGCGAAGATAATATTCGGCCTCCATGTATTCCAGGTTGAGCGCAAAGCGGAAAATGTCCTCGTCCTGCACTTCTTCCTTGGCATAGGCGCGAGAAACCGGCGCCAGGCCCGTCGTGGCGGCGAGGCTGGCTCCCAGCCCAAATTGCAATGCGCGGCGACGGGAAAGGTGGAGTGAAGGGATGGCAAGTATCATGGCTTCCTCCCAAAAGTCCGCCGGGACCACCGTTGGCACCTTATCGCGGGCAACGCGCCCAACTCCGCCATAGGCGAAATGTTCCTGTAAAGGTCGGACTTTGCAGGGGTCGTGCTCCGGATCAATGGCTTTTTGGGCGCGTAACGTCGGAGTTGGCATCGACTATTTGTGACCAAGCCTCGAGTCTAGACATTGAGGTGACACATTATGAGCCGGATAAGCTACGCCCGCGTCGGAACTGGGAGAAACGTCCGCTATCGAACGACCACTTTTCATTCGCGCGGTGAAGCTGCGGAACATCAAAAAGCTGCTCAAGCTCGATCGCAGAAAAGCGCTGCACTTGGTTTGGACCGAACGAGATTGCCGGAAGGTGTGATGCCAGATAAAGCGGGCAGAGGTGCAGTCGCCTCGACGCTGTACTTTTCATCGCGTTATCAAGCCGGTCCGCGATCCCGGTTGCACTCGCCGCCAAACCGGAACCCTGGCCACGGACGAGACAGGCAAGCCTAGCTGGCGGGCCGCCAAGGCAAGCGAAAACCGCCAAATAGAGCCGGATCTAATGTGGGGTATCGAGTTTGACCCAGCTTCACAAAACCCAGAAAGGCCGGCGTATTCTGCAGATGATTGACCTCAGTCGCCGGCCCCCGATCCAGCTGTTCCAGTTCGTGAAGAATATCGACAGGAGGACCAACCGTGACGTTCATGATGACCGCCGTTCCGGCCGAGCTCGATAGAGGATGATCCGTCCCGTCGGCAGAACCTGGGTGAGGAAATCAAAATCGCGGACGTTACCGGTCAGCACGCTCGCACCCAACTGACGCGCCTGCAGGAACACGAGGGCGTCATTTAGGAAGCGCCGCTCGTGCCCCTCCCTCTTGGGCAGATTGCTCAGCCGGAAGAGCAAGCCAGCCAAGACCCCGGCCTGTCCCCAGATCGCATCGTCCGGTGCATGAAGTCGGTAGTCCGGAATGTCCTCTACCGTGGCTTCAATCGTCTCGAGGACAGCTTTTGTGGATGCATGCTTAGGGTCCAGCCGACCAAAGGCTTGGGTCAGCTCAGACAGGCAGGCAGCGGAATGGTGGCATCGGCGATAGGTAAGCAGCGTATCGACTTCAACCGGCGATCGTCCCTGCAGGACATCCAGATAGACGCTCGTATCCAGAAACAGCGGTCCCCCGATCGCAGGTTCGTCAGCAACCCATGGGAGATCGTCGTCGGCCCTGCGCTTCAGCGTTCCGTTGTGCTTTTGGGGCTTTAGCGATCGGAGCGTTTCGGAAAGATCAAACCCCAAGATCTATGTCCGCCGGGATACTGCCCTTACGTCCGACCAGGCGGGCGCCAAAGTCATCTTCGAGGGCCAGGCGCGACAGCGCCAGTTCCAACAGCTCCGTGTCCGAGGTGACATGGGCGCGCTTCTTGGCCGCCTCGATCAACTCCGCGGACACCCGCGCCGAAAGACGGGTATTCTTCGCGGCGCCGAGGAGGCCGGCGGCTTTCGCTTGCTCCAGTACAAGTTTATTGCGGGTCGATGCGACCGTTGCTTCGCTTTCTGCAGCCGTCCGTGTCTGCGCAGCCATGAGAACCTCCTGTGTTGAACAGAATGTAGATTGCGTTGAACGCATAGGCAAGGCTTAGTAGCCGCTGGCCGTCGGGACCATCGCTCCGGGATGATCAAACGGACATCTGACGCTTTCGCACTCATCACGCGCGGTCAGTATTCGGGGCTTGCGACGCAACCCGTGAAGGGCTGAGAAGTCCTCATCGCATTGCAGCGCGAGGGGCAGTCCAAGGTCGCCGACGCGCTCTCAAAGGGTGCGCGTTTTCAGCTCTAGCTGGCCCTGCGGCTTGCCGGATATTACGAGTTCGCCCAGTTTCGACCCTCTGGGCCATTCATTGCCGACGACATCATGGAGAACTTCGACCATTTCCGGTCCGACGAGGTTTTCAGGTTGTTTGGTCAGATGGCAAGCGCTGGCCAGGTGATTTATCTGACGCATCACCAGCACCTGTGCGAGATCGCCAAGGCTGTCGTTCCCGGCGTTACAATTCACGAGCTCACGTAGTTGGCTGCTGCGGCGTGTGATGAGTTGAGGCTGCAAACTGAAAGTAAACGGCCGGGCCGTCAGAAACACACCGCGAAAGGACGGCGAGTGCCACGGCGTCGGGGAACGCATTCCCATCCTCCGCCGGCAAGCCGAAAGCTCCAAGCTGGGCAGCCCGTGCGAAGCCTGGGCGGCTCCCGCGCCGAAAAGCCGTTCAAAATGAGCGATGCCCCGCTGGCGCGGATTTGAAATCATTTCAGGTCTCCTCCTGGAGTTCCTTTTCCTGACGAAAATGGTTTGCAATGAAGAGGGCTTTGGCGCTCGCCGGCTCAAACGAGGAACGCGCCTGGCTGATGTCGGTAGGCCTCGTGCGTTCCGGGTGGACCAATCGGAAGCCGACAGCGAGACGGTCCCAGAGATTGGTGGTGCCGGTGAGAAAGGTCAGCTGGGGGAGCTCTTCGTCACTAAAGGGCCTCTGTCCAGGCGAGGGCGGCGCGTTCGCGCTCGCTGTACAGCGAATCTGCCCTGCGCCAGCCATCGAGCAGATAGAGCCCGCTCTTCCGTCTCGCCGAGCGCGCGAGCGTCCTTGTGTGCATATGAATGCAGTAGGCGCAGCCATTGATCTAGGATGCGCGCATCCTTACGAGCGCGATCAGACTTGGTTCGAGGCAACAGTTGCGGATCGCGTGTTCAAGCGCCCAAAGCGCATTCATAGCGTCAGAAGCTGCCTGTTTCGTTTTCTTGGGTTCAACTCGCATTGTCCTTGTCCCTTCCGGGTTGACGTTCCGCCGTCGCACCGGAAAGACGGCGTTCTTCGTTGCGCAAAATCTGCAGACCCCTCCAGTGCCATGGCGCGCTATGTCGAGCGGCACCGGCGCTTTTCTGATCGCCTCTGACCGGTTTTTCCCGGAACAGGACCGCCAAATGGTGGACGTCCCGCGCCATTGCAGCCTGGTTGGCTTTGGCGGTCAGCCAGGTTCTTGAGCAATCCGCGCGACGGCGGCTGATGCGCCGGAAGGCAGACGATGCTCGCCAGGCCCAACAAAAAATTCTTTATCTAATCGCCGCAACCATGACGCATAAGCTCCAATTGCAGCCGGCGGAAATACCAGAAATCACAGTCAGTGTTGTGGCGTGCCGAACCCATATTGCCCACTTGCTGCAAGACCTGCGACACGCGGGTCCGTCCAAAAAATCATGGCTCTACCGGCAACCGGTTCGATCGCTTGATCTGGGCAAGCGCGAAGCTGGACTCGATCGAGGAGACGCCATCGAGCCGCGTCAGCTTTTCCTTCAGGAAGCGCTCATAGGCGTGCAGGTCGCGCACCACCACACGCAGCAAATAATCGCGCTGGCCAGTCATCAGATAGCAATCGACCACCTCCGGCCAGCGCGCGATTGCCGCGTTGAACCGGTTCAGCTCGCTCTCGCGCTGGCGCTCAAGCTTGATCGAGGCAAACACCGAGATCGGCAGATCGACCATGTCCTGGTCGATCAGTGCGGCATAGCCGGTGATCACCCCCATATCCTCCATCAGGCGGACCCGGCGGGCGCAGGGCGAGGCCGAAAGGCCGACCCGCTCGGCAAGCTGCTGCGCCGTCATCCTGCCATCGACCTGCAGCGCGGCAATGATCTTTCGGTCGATATTGTCCAGTCGACCTTTTGGCATCGAACGTTACTCCATTGGCTGATATTGGCACAACCAGCTAACGCGGCTGCCAATCTCATGCAAGTTTAGCGACAATTGGCTTTTGCTCAGCCCTAGGATTGAGACATCGCAACCGGGAGTCTTGCAGCATGGACAAACAAAAACTGGAGGCACTTTCGGCACTGGAGAAAAAGGTGCTCTGGCTGTCGACATGGATGATCCATAACGCCAATCACCTGCGGGAAAATACGGACGGCTTGAAGGTTGGCGGACACCAGGCATCCTCGGCGTCGCTGGTGACGATCATGACCGCGCTCTATTTCTCGGTGCTGAGGCCACACGACCGGGTCGCGGTGAAGCCGCATGCCTCGCCAGTGTTTCACGCCATCCAGTATCTTCTCGGCAATCAGACGAGGGAGAAGCTCGAAGGGTTTCGCGCCTTCGGTGGCGCGCAAAGCTATCCGTCGCGGACCAAGGATGTCGACGACGTCGATTTCTCCACCGGCTCAGTTGGCCTCGGCGTCGGGCAGACACTGTTTGCCTCGCTTGTGCAGGATTATCTCGGCGCCCGCGACGAAAGCATGCCCGAGGGCCGCATGGTGGCGCTGATCGGCGATGCCGAGATGGACGAAGGCAACATCTTCGAGGCGCTGCTCGAAGGGTGGAAACACGGCCTGCGCAACTGCTGGTGGATCGTCGACTACAACCGACAGAGCCTCGATGCCGTGGTTCGCGAAGGCCTTTGGGAACGCTTCGAAAGCATTTTCCGGAATTTCGGCTGGGACGTCGTGATCCTGAAATATGGCTCGCTGCTCGAAGCCTCCTTCACCGAACCCGGCGGCGAGGCGCTAAAGGCCTGGATCGAGGCCTGCCCGAACCAGCTCTATGCGGCGCTGACGTTTCAAGGCGGCGGCGCCTGGCGCAAGCGCCTGGTCGCCGACATCGGAGACAAGCCGGGCCTGGCATCGCTTCTCGACCGGCGCTCCGATGCCGAGCTCGCCGCGCTGATGACCAATCTCGGCGGCCACGACCTGCCATGCCTGATCGAGGCCTTCGGGACGGCACGCGGCAACGATCGACCGACATGCTTCATTGCATATACGATCAAGGGCTTCGGCCTGCCGCTCGCCGGCCACAAGGACAACCACGCCGGCTTGATGACCAGGGATCAGATGGCGGTCCTTCGTGCCTCGATGTCGGTCGGCGACGGGCGGGAGTGGGACGCCTTCGAGGGATTGGCTGTTGGAGATCTGGAGCTGCAACGGTTCCTCGACGCCGTTCCGTTCGCGGCAAAGGGCCAGCGGCGCCGGCACGCCCAGCGCATCGTGGTCCCCGGTCGTCTCGTTGCGGAAGCCAAAGGCAGCGTCTCCACGCAGGTCGGCTTCGGCAGAATTCTGGACGAGATTGCGCGCGCTGGCGGGCCGCTCGCCGACGCGATCGTCACGGCATCGCCCGATGTCACGGTCTCGACCAATCTCGGTCCCTGGGTCAACCGGCGCGGCCTGTTCGCGCGTCAGTCACTTGCGGACACTTTCCGCAGCGAACGCATCGCCTCGGCGCAGAAATGGGAATTCGGCCCCTCCGGCCAGCACATCCAACTGGGTATCGCCGAGAACAATCTGTTCATCCTGCTGTCGGCACTTGGGATGTCGCATTCGATTTTCGGCAAACGGCTGCTGCCGATCGGCACGCTCTACGATCCGTTCGTCCAGCGCGGTCTCGATGCGCTCAATTACGCCTGCTATCAGGATGCGCGCTTCCTGCTGGTCGCGACGCCATCCGGGGTCACATTGGCGCCGGAAGGTGGGGCGCATCAGTCGATCGCCACACCGTTGATCGGCATAGCGCAAGACGGGCTTGCGGCTTACGAGCCGGCCTTCGTCGACGAGTTGGGCGTCATCATGCGCTTTGCGCTGGATTATATGCAGCGCGACGGCGACGCCGTGCAGTCGGAGCGCACCTGGCTGCGCGACGAGACCGGCGGCTCGGTCTATCTGCGGCTCTCGACGCGCCCGGTCGAGCAGATCATTCGTCCCATGATGCCACAGCTCGAGCAGGACATCATCGACGGGGGCTACTGGCTGCGGGCTCCGGGTCCCAATGCCGAAGTGATTGTTGCCTATACCGGCGCGGTTGCGCCGGAGGCCATCGAAGCTATCGGCATGATGGCAGAGGACCGTCGCGACGTCGGTCTTTTGGCCGTGACTTCGGCCGATCGCTTGAACGCAGGCTGGACAGCGGCAAGTCGCGCGCGCGAACGCGGCCTCGTTCACGCCAGGAGTCATATCGAAAGGCTGTTTGCCGATCTCCCTGCGCATTGCACCATCATCTCCGTCACCGACGGTCATCCGGCGGTACTCGGCTGGCTGGGTTCGGTGTACGGCCATCGCACGCGCAGTCTCGGCGTCGAGCATTTTGGCCAGTCAGGTACTATCGGCGACCTTTACCGCCACTTCGGCATCGACGCCAATTCCATAGCCACAGCCGCCGAGCGGATTGCTGGTGGGCGCCCCATCCGCCATCTGCGCGCGCTGGATTGATGCTGACGACATTCTGTGGCCGAGGCCTGATCGTGGATCTAAAATCATGCCACTCGCTGCTCGGGTAACGCAATATCTGAACGGCGCGCCTCTGTCGGACCGGGCTAGACTAGTGCTGAAGCCCGGTGATCATGGCGACGATCTCGTTCTTGTCGGTCTCGCTGGTCTTGCGCACGCCGATCTGTTTGCCACGTCGCAGAACACAGATCCGATCTGAGAGCCTGAACACCTGGTCGAGGCTGTGGCTGATGATCAGCACGCCGATATTGCGCTGCTTCAGCGACAGAACAATCGTCTCGACCTTGGCGGTCTCGGCAACGCCGAGCGCGGCGGTTGGCTCGTCGAGCAGGATCAGCTTGCTTGCCCAGTGCGTGGCGCGCGCGATCGCCACGCCCTGGCGCTGGCCGCCCGAAAGATCGCGGATGGTGGCGTGAGCCGATGGGATGCGAACGTCGAGATCCTTCACCAGCTTTTCGGTGTCGTCGATCATCCGGCGTCGGTCGAGCAGGCCGAAGCGGTTCACCGGCTCGCGGCCAAGAAACATATTCATGTAGACGGTCTGCTGATCGGCGAGCGCCAAGTCCTGATAGACCACCTCAATTCCGTGGGCGCGCGCCATGGTGGCGCTCGACATTGCCACCGCCTGCCCCTCGATGATGATCGTCCCGGATGTCGGAGCATGCACCCCCGTCACGATCTTGACCAGCGTCGACTTGCCGGCACCGTTATCGCCGACCAACGCCACTATCTCGCCGGGACAGAGCTCGAGCGAGAAATTTTCGATTGCCGTGAGGCCGCCGAAATTCTTGCGGATGTCGCGCAGCTGCAAAACAGGGGGCGTGCCGGTCGTGGTCGCGTTCATCACTTGCTCCTAGACAGGCCAGGCAGCGGTTTCGCCAAAACCGTTTTCGATCGTTTCGACCTGGGGCGCCCCCTTTGAGACACCGGAGATGCCGACCACGTAGGCGCGGGTCACGAACGCCTGGCCGCGAAAGCCGAACACCGCCGTGTCGCCGGAGCGTGGCGCATTGGCGCCGCTAGCGTCAATCATTGCGTAATAGTCGATTGCCGCAGGCGGCGGCACCTCGACGCTTCTGAGCGCGGCGGCGGCCGTGGTGGGTTCTGCGGACACGATTGCCTTCACCTCATAGTCCGGAAAGATCGGATCGATATAGAAGCCGCCACCCAGGCAGTAGGCTTTGCCGCCAGACAAATGCGAGATCTCGGTCAAATACAGAACGGCAGGGAGCTCCGGCAGATCTTCCATGACGTGCAGCGCAGTGGTGCCGGCCAAGCCATTGCCCGGTTCACATTGCGTGGCGCCGGCTTCGGCCAGCGCGCCAAGCAGGACACTCGACGTTGTGCCGGGCGCGTTCACCTCTATGTCGCTGCGACCGGACTTGGCGAGCGCTTCGGCAGCTCTGCCCAGTGTCGCCAGATTGTGTGTCGGCAGGACCGTTCGCGTGGTCTGGTCGAACAACAGCGCCGGGAAGGTGGTGATGCCAGCGAACCGTCCGCCGTCGAGACCATCCAGTTTTTCGGCGACCGCGGCGATATCAGCCGCCTCAAAACCACCTTCGTGGCCGCGGTAGAAAACGTCACCATCGGCGCGGATGCGGGCAAGCAGGTTTTGCGTGTACCCGGCGAGCCTTGCGCCGGCAGCGGCTTCTTCAGCCTTGGTGTCGTTGAAGACGGTCCAATAGTCCGGCCTGAACGTTTTGGCCGCCGCATTGGCCTCGTGCCTTGCGATCTGCTGCAGGTGGCCAAGATGACCGAGCCTCAGGCCTGCTCTGTGCGTTGCCCGCGCGCAGGCCATGTCGACGGCGACGGCCTGATCGATGCCACCACGCTTGAGCGCATGGCAGAACGAACTGGCGCGGCCGACCTGCTTGGTCATGGCGAAAATCTTCAGGCCGAACCGGTCGGCCTCGCGCTTCAGGACCCGGGCATTGCTTTCGACGGCATCGAGGTCGAGCACATAGGAATTAGCCGGCAGCTTTCCTTCCTGGTGCAGGCGCATGGCGCTTTCTATAAAGCTCGGATTGCGGCGCCGCAGAACATCGAGGAACATGACAAAACTCCTTCAACGGGACTTTTCGCGCAGCGATACGGCGACGGCCGCAAGAATGATCAAGCCGCGCACGATCATCTGGTCGGAGACGGACAGGCCCATCAGGATGAGGCCGTTGTTCAGCATGCCCATCATCAGCGAGCCCACCAGCGCACCGACAATCGATCCCTTGCCGCCGTTAAGCAGGGTTCCGCCGACAATGACCGCCGCTATCACCGTCATAAGGTCGGTTTCGCCGAGCGTGTATTTCGCAGCCTGCAGCCGGCCCGCATAGAGCAGCCCGGCAAGGCCGGCGAGCCCGCCGCTTGTGGTCAGAACGGCAAGCCTTATCTGCGCCACGCTGATGCCGGAAACACTGGCGGCACGGCTGTTGTCGCCGGTGGCCAGCACATGGGCGCCGAAGCGCGTCTCGCGAAAGATGAGATGCGCGATCGCAACGGCAATTACCGTCCACCAGATCAAAGACGGAACACCCAGCAAAGAACCCGAGCCGAAGAAACCGGTGAAGGCGTCGTTGGTGACCGGGATCGACCGCAAGTCGGTCATCGAGCGAGATACGCCGGCAAACAGCCCGAGCGTCGCCAGCGTTACCAGGAATGAAGGCAACTTGACGTAAGCCACGAGGGCGCCGTTGAGAAGGCCGATCAGCAGGCCGGCGCCGAGGCCGGCCAGCACCCCAGCCACCAAGCCGTAGGCGTTTATCGCCACCGCGGCGGCAAGGGCTGCCACGGCAACGATCGAACCTATCGAAAGATCAATCTCGCCAGCCGACATGACAAAGACAAGGCCGATCGCCATGATCGTCACGGGTGCCGTCTGCAGCACGATGTTCGACAGGTTGCGGACCGTCAGAAAACCGCTGTCCTTCAGTACGATCGCGAAGAACAGAAAGATCGCCAGAAATCCGAGATAGACGACATATTGCTGCAGGTTGAAGCGGCTGACCAAGCTCGCTGCCCGGCCGGGGCTGGTGTTGACACTCGACATTCTCACTTCCTCCGGCGGGGCGCCATTGTCCGCCGCTATTTCATGGCGGCCGCGATGGTCGCGGGCACGTCCTTGTTGAGGGACCGCTTCCACCCGTCCTTGACGGTGTCCTTGGTGACGGCGAGGGAATCGACCACGATGAACGGCGCGGCTTTCTTGCCGATCAACGAGGCGGCCGTGGCGCGCGCCAGCGTCACGCCGATGTCGTAGGCTTCGTCTGCGATGAGTGCCGCAACGTTGCCGCCTTTCACCATGTCCAGTGCCGCCGGTTCGTTCAGGTCGAGCGTGACGATCTTGGTGTGGCTGTTGCCGGCCGCCCGCAAAGTGGACAGCACGCTAAGCGCCGGCTCAGCCCAGGTGACATAGATACCGTCGAGGTCCGGGTGCTGTGTGATCATCGCCTGCGCGATTTCCTCGCTGCGCGCGGGGTCGGCCATTCCGGCCTCGGCCACGATCTTCATGTCGGGATAGTCCTGCTCGATCGTGTGCTTGAATGCTCCGTCACGCTGGTTGGTGACGTAGAAATCGGCATCGTGAAAGATGTAGCCGACCTTGCCCTGCTTGCCGAGCGCGTCGGCCATTGCGATCCCGGCCTTGTTGCCCATCTGGAAAAGGTCGTCCGAAACGATGGTCACATAATCCTTGTCGTGAACGTAGCCTGCCGGCGAATTGTCGACGAATCCCAATTTCACGCCGGCCTGGCGCGCAGGATCATAGACGGTGGCCGCACTTGCGGGATCGACCGGTAGGGACAGTATAATAGAGGGCCTTTTGGCGAGTACTGTCTCGACGTCGGATTTCTGACGGGCCGCATCAAAGCCGGCGTCGGTCTGAGCGACGACCGTGATGCCGAGCCGCTTCAACTCGTCCTGGGCGCCGCTGTTCACCGCGTTGGTGTATTCGCTCATCTCATGCCAGACCAGCGCGGCGGTGTATTTGCCGTCCTTGATCTGCTGCTCCTCAGCTGGTGTGAGCACGACGCTCTTTGCCGGCGTCGGCTTTTCCCCGTTCGGTCCCGTGGTGGTGCCCTCGGCTGCGAAGGCGTTGGCAGCGACGAGTGCTACCAGTGCCGACAACATTCCAATTGCTATGCGCATGTCGGTTCCCCTTGTTTTTATGATGTCGGCGGCCCTGATTGGCCGCCGGGCATTGCCCTGTCATTTGGCCGCGTCGAGCACCGATTGCGGCGCGTCGCGGTTCAACGAATCCTTCCAGCCCTGCGCAACGTTCTGCTTGGTCACGGTAAGCGCCGGGGCAACGACGAAGGCCGGGGTCTCCTGGCCGAGCAGCGCCTTGACGCCGACAGCGGCCATGGCGCGGCCGAGCTCATAGGCCTTGTCGGCCACCAGTGCGGTCACATTGCCGCCCTTGACCATATCGAGCGCCACCGGTTCGGCGAGGTCGAGCGTGACAATCTTGGTCTTGGTGTTTCCGCTTGCCCGCAAGGCCGACAGCACGCCGTCGGCCGGTTCGGCCCAGGTGACGTAGATGCCGTCAAGATCGGGATGCTGCACGAGCATCGCGCTGGCCAGCTCTTCTGCCCGCGCCGGATCGGAGATCCCCTGCTCGGCGACGATCTTGATGCCGGGATAATCCTTCTCGATCGTTGTCTTGAAAGCCTGGTCGCGCTGGTTCGTCACATAGTAACTGGCGTCGTGGAAGATGTAGCCGACCTTGCCCTTGCCATCGAGCGCCTTGGCCAGTGCATCGGCCGCCTGCTTGCCCATCTGGAACAGGTCGTCAGTGACGATGGCTGCATAGTCGGTTCCGTGCTTGTAGCCTTTCGGCAGATTGGAAAGGAATACCAGCTTGGTGCCGTCGGTGAGCGCCTGACGGAACGCCTCGGCCGAAGTGACCGGATCGAGGGGCAGTGACAGGATGACGTTTGGCTTCGCCGCGAGCGCGGTTTCGATGTCGCTGCGCTGGCGCGCGGCGTCAAAGCCCGCGTCGGTGGTGGCGACGATTTGAATGCCGGCACGGGCAAATTCATCCTTGGCACCGGACGTGACCGCATTGGTGAAGTCGGAGGAGGTGTGCCACAGCAGCGCGGCCTTGTAGCCCTTCTCCTTTACTGCGGCCAGGTCTGCATCCGACAATCTAACCTCGGCGCTGGGTGTCGCCGTCTCGCCGCTCGGTCCCACTGTCTGTGCGCCGGCTCCACCGGCCATGAGCATCAGGCTACCTGCAAGTGCTGTAGCAACAAGTCTGTCTATCAGCATGATAGTTCTCCCATTTTCGCTCTCAGTTGTCCTTCATTCCGTAACGCCGCAATACTCCACCATGAACCGGGCGAAGCCGACGACGCCGGCCAGATATTCCTCGACATCGACGTGTTCGTTGAAGGTGTGGCAGTTGCGAATGTCGCCTGGCGCGCAGTACACGGCGGGGATGCCGAGCCGGTTGGTGAAAAATGATGACTCTGACCAGAATGGCGCGCCTTCGATGGCGCCGCGACCAGCCATCGATCGGGCCATGGCGGCAGCAAGAGCGCCGACCTCCGGCCTGTCAGGTGCAATCTCGGCGGCGTTACCCCCGAGCGGATGATCGCGACCGGCCGGATAGGCGAACGCCAACATGATTTCGGGATCGGTGACGGCGCCGCGCACCACTGCCTCGATTTCGGCGGCGGCCTCGTCCAGCGACTCGCCCGGCAACAGCTTGCGGATCAGCGACAACGTGCAGCGTTCGGGCACCGCGATGTAGCCGCCGCCCGCAAGCCCGGTGATCAGCAGGAAGCCACGCCCGATCAGCGGGTGCTCGGCTCTTGTTGCAACATCTTCCGAATGCTTCCACAGCGCGCTCATGACGGCGTGGCTTGCACGCAAGGCATCCTTGCCGAGTTCGGGTACGCCGAAATAGGCTGATCGTCCGGTGATGGTGATGTCGGTAATGAAGAAGCCAATTTGGGCCGGATAAACCGAAAGGCGGGTAGGCTCCACATAGACGACGAAATCGGGCGCCACGACTTCGCCTTTCTCGATGCGGCCGACGAAGTCCTTGATGCCGGCAGAGACGCCGGTTCCAGGCTGGCCGCTCTCCTCGTCGCCGACGAAGGCAAAGGCAACGTCGCCGGCCAGTTGGATGTCGGCGGTGTCGAGCAGAGAGAGTGCCGACAGCGCGGAGCAGATGCCGGCCTTGAGGTCGCCGGCGCCGCGGCCCCAGATCTGCCCGTCGATCATTGGCGCGGCAAACGGATCCTGCCTGGCGGTGCCAGCCCAGTGCTCGCGCCAGCCCTCGACATGGACCGTATCGGTGTGGCCGATGAAGAGCAGCCGCTTGCCGGCGCCGGCACCTTTGCGCTCACCCCAGACGTTGGGCCGGCCGGGCGCGAATTCCGCACGCCGAATTTCGCTCAAGCCAAGCACGCGCATGCGGTCTTCAAGGAAGGCGACAAAATTTTCTTCGTGACCGGTTATGCTTTCGCGGCCGATTGCCCCCTGCAGAAGCTCAACCGCTGCGTCCCAATCGAGGGCGGCGCGCAAGCGGGTGGTGATGTCCTTTGAGGCGGTCATAGCGTGGCCTCGCGCAGCACGGCCGAACTGGCTGGGGGAAGCGAAATGCGTCCGTCGGGCGCGTCGACGCCGAACAGTGTGTTGTGCAACTGGCCGAGCCCGATCGCGGCAGCGCCGATGAGCGCTGCCCGCGACCCGAGTTCGCTGGCCTCAACGGCGATAGGGTAGGGGAAGCAGCGCGGCAGCAGGTCCCTAACGCGCAACAGGATTTCCGGCCGCAGCCCGATCGAGCCGCCTAGGACGACCTTTTGCGGATTGGCAATTGCCGCTATGGCCACAATGCCTTGTGCGAGGTAGCGCGCGGTTTCGTCAAGTACCGTCGCGGCATGCCTGTCTCCAGCGGATGCACAGTGGAAAATCGTCGGCACGTTGACGATGTTGCCCGTCAGCGTTGCGTAGCGTTCAACCATGGCGCTGGTTGCGACCACGCGCTCGAAAGCGCCGGCGCGCAACGATGTCGGCGCGAATGGATCGGCGCCAATCGGCAAAAAGCCCATCTCGCCGGCTGCATTGCTGGCGCCCCGCACCAGATTGCCTCCAACCATGAGGCCGCTGCCGATACCGGTACCCAGCGCAATGAAGGCGAGGTTGTCGATACCCCGGCCGCACCCCTGCCAGTTTTCGCCGAGCACCGCCAGATTGACATCGTTCTCGATCACCACATGAAATCCGAATGCGTGCTCGAAAGCGCCAACGACATTCATCGTGCCAAAGCCGGCAATATTCGGGGCAAGCAGGACGCGGCCCGTCTTCTTGTCGGGTGCACCGGGAACACCAATCACCGCCAGCCTTATCTTTGTGCGCGAGATTCGGTGCCTCTCGGCCGCCTGAAGCGCTAGATCCACGATCTGGTCGACGATGAACTGTCCGCCCCGAGGATCGGTCGGCGCCGTTTCCTCCGCGAATATCTGGCAGGCAAGATCGGTGAGCGCGACCCGGACTTTGGCGCCGCCGAGGTCGACGGCCGCGATGTAGGCCGCGTCAAATACGAGTTCGTAAGTGACAGCCGTGCGTCCGACATGTCCGCTCGTGCGCCCTGTCTCCTGCACCCAGCCTTCCTGCTCGAGTGTCCTGACGATCTCGGAGATTGTCTGCTTGGACAAGCCGGTCTGCTTTGCGATCGAAGCGCGCGAGATCGGCCCACCTTGCACGATCGCCTCCATGACGGAGCGCTGCGAGAACTGACGAGAAATGCGCGGCAGGTCGTTCAACAGCAGCTCCGATTAATTCGTTCTATGACCGAACTTAATAATCATTTTCGACGGCCGTCAACTGGCCGCTCAAAAAGGGGGTTTGTACACCGGGGAAAAACAGCAGCGCTGGCGATCTAACGTCCCGCTGAAAAGCAGGTCTGTGGTTGCGTTGGTCTTGGTTTTGTATGTGCTCTCGCTACTACGATTGGCAGGGTACACGGTCGCTCGTTCGTATTTTCTATGACGCCCCGCCCCTAATGCGCCATCTCTATTTCGAATTTGATCCTAGCGTGTAGCAAAACCTGGCCCGTCTCGGTGCGAACGATCATCGTAAAGTCGCGGCTAGATCCGTCCGCCTTGTCTTTTACTATCGCCGCCAGAGCCTTTGCTGCCTCGAGCCTGGCGGATTCGACGTCCGGCAGATCGGTACCTTGATCGTCGGGGTACAGTTCGTTCGCATCTGCGAAGTCGAAAAAATATCGCGGCATTGCCGATAACGCCGATTTCAGTTGGTCGGTCTCGGTCGGAAATGTCCTCGTCTATGTGAGACGCCCCCCCGCCGCGACGCCTCATTCGCATCGAGTAAAGACTTGGCGGCTTGGGTCAGGCGAGTGCGATTATTTGCCGTAGGCCTTGATCGCTTGCTCACCTGGCTTGGCGAAGCGCCGCTTCCCGCGCGAAATATTCGACCTCGTAGCTACTCATCCGCCGACACGGTTGCGGTCACTGAAGTCTCGCTTGCTGTTGTCGTCGCCCATTTTGTGCCTCCAAAGGCTTGGCTCATTGCAACGCGATGCTGAACGTTTTGTTGCTAGCGACGTGCGGAATCATCTTTGTTAGTTCTGGCTAATATAATCAGGTCGCCTAGAATCGAAGAAGTGCGTAAATTGTAAGTGCCGGCTCCGGCCCGCTCGGTTCATTCCGCCGATGGAACGCAAGCTCGTCGCCAAGCCGCCCGAAGGACGACGGGTGGTCTCACGAGGTCAAGTTCGACGGCTATCGCTCCAGATTGTTATAGACGCCGGCGGCGTTCGCATCTCCACCCGCCGCGACGTCGACTGGACGTCGAAATACCGCGACGTCGCCCGTAGTGCCAAAAAACGGTAGACGTCGAGAACGCCATCATCGTCGGCGAAATCATGGTGCTCAATGACAAGGGCCTATCGGGTGCAAGATCAGCGAGATCGACTGTCTCGTGCTCGAGCACGATACGCCAACAAACCGCCTCGACGATTTAGTGCGGGCCGGAGCCAGTCTCGCAAAGGCCCTTCAGCCTTTCTGATGCCGATTTGCGGCAATTCAGCCTGTCAGATTTGTAACACTGGAACCGTGAAGTCGCCGCGCAGAGGGCTAGGTCCATCCGCCATTTGCGACGAATTCTTGCGACGAACAGAGCGCACTATCATCACTGGCCAGGAACAGTGCCATCGCTGCAATATCTTCGGGCCGAATGCGCGCTCGAATGGACTGTATCGCGTCAATCTGGGCTTCTCCTTCCAGAGTCGGATGTGCGCGCCTCTGTTTCTCCGTCATCACCATCCCGGAAGAAGCGTGTTGACCCGGATGTTGAAAGGACCAAGTTCTCGAGCCAGCCCCTTTGTCAGGCCGTGCACGCCAGCCTTGGCGGTCATGTATGTGGGGATGTTCGACGCTGTACGCGCGCTCAACGATCCAAAGTTGATGATCGACCCGCCTCCGAGACGCTTCATCTGCGGGATAATAGCCTGTGCAGCGAAGAACATCGGCCGCAGGTTGACTGCCATCCTGTTGTCGCGTCTGTCATTGGCGACATAGTTGATGAGAACTGAAATATCACCGAGGTCTCTCCTGATGCGCTCTATCGTCATCTGGAGCGCATCGATATTGCGGATGTCACATTCGATGAACACCGGGGGAAATACGTGCTCGCACAGGGACGTCACAAGCGCCTCAGCCAAAGATTTCTCGATATCCACGAAGGCTACCTTAGCTCCTTGCCAGGAAAATCCTTGGACCAGCGCTGCGCCAATACCAGAGCAGCCTCCGGTGACAAAGATGACCTTGCCCTTGAGCGAAGGGTAGCAGGCTGAGTTTCTTCGAGAATGTCTTCCCTGCATGAGAATCCGCGTCCACTTTGTGGATGATGGAGAAGCGAAAGGACATGCTTGCCCCAAGCATGGCCAGTCATTCACACCGTCACTGTCATGCCACCGTCCACGTAGAGCGTGTGCCCGTTGACGAATGAGGAGGCGTCGCTGGCGAAAAACACTGCAGCCCCGATGAGTTCTTCAACATTGCCCCATCGACCGGCCGGCGTGCGCCGTTCCAGCCACGTGGAGAACTCGGGGTCCCGACCAAGTGCTTCGTTGAGCGGCGTCTTGAAATAGCCAGGCGCGATGGCATTGATCTGCAAACCATGTTTTGCCCAATCCGCACACATGCCTCGAGTCAGATTTCTGACAGCCCCTTTTGTCGCCGTGTAGGGCGCGATACCCGGACGAGCCAATTCGCTCTGAACAGAGGCGATGTTGATGATCTTTCCGCGACCGCGGCCTATCATGCCTTTGGCGACGGCTTTGCTCACATAGAAAATGCTGGAGAGATTGGTTCGAACAAGATCGTCCCATTTCTCTTCCGGGAAATCCTCCAATGCTGATCGATGCTGGATGCCGGCATTGTTGATGAGAATGTCAATCGAACCGATCGAGGTCTCAATCCGCTCGACCCCGTGTCGCGCAGACAGGGCATCCGTGACGTCGAAGGCCGCCACCTCCACCGACAGACCGTCCTTGAGCAGGTCTGTGGCAGCGTCCTTCAACAACTGTTCACGACGACCGTTCAGGACAACCAGGGCACCACACTCCGCCAGGCCACGGGCAAGCGCCAGGCCAATGCCCTGGCCCGAGCCTGTAACCAGGGCAATCTTGCCGTTGAGGTCGAAAAGCCATCGCATCTGCATTTCGCTCTTCGATCAGGAAGCGTAAGACACTGGCGTCGCATGCCAGCCGTCCTTCCGCTTGTCCCAAAAAGCTGTTCTCAGCCGCGCGGAAATCGGACCCGGTCGGTCGTTCCCCAGGATCCTTTTTCCAAGACGGCTTACCGGCATAATGCCGCCAGCCGTAGTCGAGAAAAAGATTTCGTCGGCGGCTTCGAATTCGTCGCGGCAGAGATCCCGGACCTCACAGCGAATTCCAAACTCGTCGCACAGTTCCAGAACTGTTCTTCGAGTGATACCTTCCAGCGCACCGCGTTTCGGCGTGATGACCTTGCCATCTATGACGGCGAAGACATTGAAGCCCGGTCCTTCCGTGACGTTTCCATCACGATCCAGTAAAATGCAGGTTTCGGCGCCTTGATCGTGCGCCTCGAAATTCCCGCGCGTCAGGTCGCCCCAATGGAAATTCTTGATTGTCGGGTCGAGTGATTCCGGCGCAATCCGTTGGGGGGACGCGATCATTGCGTGCACGCCGCGTTCCTGCTGCTCGGGGGTGAATACCCACACCCAAGGCATGACATGGCAAATCAAATAACTGCGGCCGTTTATGGGATGAAGCGGCACGCCGCGCGGCGGGCGGGAGCGGACACAGTCCATCGCCACATAAGCCTCGCGCAACCCGGTACGCCGCACCAGTTCGGCGAGAATATTCTTGATCTCTTCGTCGCTTTCCTTCGGATTCATCCGCAATTTCGTCATCGAGGTGCGAAAGCGTTTGACATGATCGTCGAGCCGGAAGAATGCGCCGTAGTAGACGCCCGCGACATCGTAGGTAACGTCGGACCGGCGGTAGCCCCATTCGGTGATACCGAGCTTGGCATCCTTGAGAGGCATGAATTCACCATCAATGTAGGCCGCGCCAGCGGACCAATCGACGTCTGTCATCGTAGTTCTCCTTGACCTGAAAATCGTGCCCGTTGTCGGGCAGCCTGACAAGAAACACCCGGCGTATCGGCCGGGCTAAACGGCCACCGCCAGTTCGCTCCGGCTGGCGCGCAGGATGCGTGTTTGGACGATGTCCAATTGAAGATTGTCGTCTTCGGGAGATCCCTTGACGGCTACTCCGTAGATGTCTCGTGCGCGCTGCACGCTGATCCACCCTTCTGCAAGATCGTGCAGCACGCGCGCGGGATCGCGTTCCCGTGGAGAACCATATCCACCGCCGCCTGCGGAGTGAGAGACCATGTGCTCACCCGGCTGCAGAGTGACCCCGTAGCAGGGGGGAAGATCGACGACCGAACCATCGGCCTTGCGCATTGCCGCTCTGGACAGACCGCCGGGGCCACCGCCGCGAGCGCCTGCGGCAGGCGTGATGGTACCATCTGCGGTATAGAGGACCGTCAAGGAGTTTCCGCCCCACGGGCCGTACTCACTGTAGACCGACGGCGCGCCGCGAAACGTGCCCGCTCCCTCGCTGTCGTCGAGAATATGGCGATCGTAGACGATGATTGGATGGTGGAGCTCATCGACTTCGACACTGTCGATATGGCACATGCCCGCGTTGCCGGCATGGATCATGGTCAGAAAGCCGTCGGTGACCGGCGTGCCGGCGCCACCGCTAATGCCGATGTGGACTTGATTGATGAAGGGCTCGTCATTGTTGTAGGGATCGCGCCCGGAGATGACACCCATTCCTGGTGGTTGGATTGGACCGGTCGCGGCTTGCCCAAAGCCAGCCGAAAGCTCGGCTATTGCGCGCTGTACCGGATTGGTGACATGGTCGGCGAGATTGGTGGTCGCCACCGAGCAAGAGGCCGGATGCCTCGGTATGCCGACGCAACAATTTTCGCGAACCCGAATGTCAATTCGTCGAAAGCTGCCCGCATTGGCGGTAACGCGGTGATCGAGGATGCCGTTGAAAATCCCGATCATCGCTGCGCTTTTGGCGGTTGCCTCAGTAAGATTGAGGCCACAGGGCTGGCAATCGGGATTATCGCGCAGATCGACAATGATCCTGGCCTCGTGCGTATCAACTTCAACGTCCACCTTGACGGGAATGCCCTCCGGGATACCGGGGAACGGGTCGTGAGCAGACACCAAAACGACATGTCCTGAAGACAATCTCCTGATTGCCTCAATCATCTTTTGTTCGGAATAGTCGAACCAGCGGTCGGCATAGCCTTCAAGCATATGCCAGCCGATCTCGCGGCCGAGGTTGAGCAGTTCGCGTTCGCCGATGCGGACGGATCCAAGGCTCGCAAGAAAATCGCCCCACCATTGGTCCGGAACCCGGATGCGGGCCTGACACATGCGCACGATGTCGTCGTTGGTCTTGTAGTCTTCCTGTATCTTCGTCGCAGAAAAAATCAGGGCACCCTCTTCATACAGATCCTTCACGTCCGCCAGATAGCTGGAAGGGCGGGAATTACCGCAGTCCGCCTGATGTGCTTTGGCCAGCACGAAGAAGCGCAGGATGCCTTCGTCGTCGATGACCGGGACGATCATGCAGTGGTCGGCCGCGTGGGAGTTTCCCTCGTATGGACTGTTGTGAAGGAAACAGTCGCCGCGCTTGAGCATCGGATGGTGTTTGAGGACCGCCCGGCACATCAAATCAGGGCCGATGAGCGTGTGGTTCGGCAGACTTTCCGCAGCCGCCAGAAGCTTGCAGTCAGCAGTCAGAACAACACATGAGAAATCATGGGCCGTGTTGAGGATACCGGAGCGGGCGGTTCGGAAAAGCGTGTTTTGCATCTTGCGTGCGATGGTCTCCATACGGCTGGAAATCATCGCCATCTGAACGCCGTCAGGCGCCTTTTTCAAAACTTGCTCAGACATGGGTAAGCGCCTCCTTAGAATGTCACACGCAGGCCACCGCTGGCCGTGCGTTCTGCGACTGTGCCCGGATCGACCACGACGGTGGTGAACGACGATTCGATGATGGCCGGGCCGGCAACCGGTTCGCCCGGCTGCATGGCTTCGTAGCGATGAACCGAGACGTCGCTCCAGCCGAGTTCGGTGAAGTAAACCGGCCGCTTTGCGCGACCACCGGCAAAATCACCCTCAGGAGGGAGCGTGCCGGTGGCCCGATCAGTCAGTCTGCATCTGACCTTGGCGCGCCAGGTCACGAATTCGACATTGGAATTGCGGTCGCTGATCTCGAAAATACGCTGGTGGGTGTCATGGAACGCATCCGTGACCTGCTTCAAATCGCCTTCGCTCTTCACCTGATCAAGCGGGAGAGGAACGTCGATTTCCCAGATCTGATGCGGATACCGCGCCTCTACGGAATACTCGATGTGGCAGTCGAGTGCCCCGGCGCCGGGCCCTTCCGCGAACTCAAGGCATCGCTTCCGTAGCTCTGCCAGAACCTCGTTGATCTTGTCAGCCGCAAATCTGTCGCTGGTTGTAAACTGCAGTTGCGCATAGTCCGACGAAAGCTCCGACATCAGGGCCCCGGCCGCGCTCATTACGGCACCTGCTTCGGGAATGAGGACACCAGCGCATTGAAGGCGCCTGGCAACTGCGACTGCATTAAGTCCTGCGGCGCCGCCGCCGCCGATCATGACGGCCGAGCGGGGATCAATGCCCTGATTGACCGTGATCTCCTCGATCGCTCCGACCATCTTTTCGGTTGAAAGCCTCAACACAGCGGCAGCGGCTTCCTCAACTTTGATGCCGAGCGGTTCGGCGACTTTCAATTGTAATTGCCGGGTCGCCCCCTCCCGGTCGAGGACCATGGCGCCGCCCAGGAAGAAGTCCGGATCGATATAACCCAGGATCAAGGCGCAGTCCGTGACGGTGGGCTCGGTTCCTCCGCGGCCGTAAGCGACGGGCCCCGGCGTCGAGCCCGCGCTCTGCGGACCGACCTGCAGAATTCCGCCATTGTCGACCCATGCGATCGAGCCGCCTCCGGCGCCGATACTCTTGATATCGACAGATGGAAAGCCGGTCATATGGCCACGTGTGCGCTGGCCAATCCATGTTTCGCGGCTCCAGGGGATGCGCCCGTCACGCACCAGGCTGACATCAAAGGTGGTCCCACCCGTGTCCGCGACAATCGCGATGGCATTGCCAAAATCGCGCTCTGCGTAGTAGCGGCCGGCGATGGGCGCCATCGCCGGTCCCGAATTGATCGAGTGGATCGGAGCCCGTGCAACTGCCGTCGCATCCATGATGCCGCCACTTGAGGTAACCATCAGTGTTCGACCGTTGAAACCGGCGTCTTGCAACCTGTTGGTCAAGCCATCGAGATACTTAAACATCAGCGGTTTCAGCGAGGCGTCAATGACGGTCGCGGAAGCTCGACGATACTCGCGCAGGGTTGGATTCAACTGATGCGAGAGCGTGTATGGAACATCCGGTAGATGCTCCTTAAGCAGTTCTGCGATACGCCGCTCATGAACCGGGTTGACAACCGACCACAGAAGGCAAACGCCAACGGCTTCGATTTTCAGCGCCTGCAGTTTTTTGATTGTCGCGATGAAGTCGGTTTCGTGTAGTCCCTCGACGATCTTGCCGCGAGCATCGACGCGTTCATCCACTTCGAACGTATACCGCCGAGGCACATAGGGTTCAGGGTAGGCGACCGTAAAGTTGAAAGGCTCAATGCGCCCGCCCTCGCGCATGACCAGGATGTCACGATGACCTTTGGTCGTGATGAAGGCTGTTTTCGCCGTCTTGCCGGTGATGATCGCGTTGATAGCCCGGGTGGTGCCGTGGACGAACATGGCGCCACGGCTCAGGAAATCTCCGAGTCTCATTCTGTAGTGCCTGGCAGCGAGGTCCAAGGCATCGAGCACGCCGCGCACTGGGTCATCAGGCGTCGTCGATGCTTTGAACAGCCTTATCTCGTTGCCATCTTCAACGACAAGGTCGGTGAAAGTACCGCCGGTGTCGCACGCCATCCTGATATGATTTGCGCTTGGTTTGATCTGGGTGGCGTGGGTATTCATAAGGCAAGCCTCTTTCGTGCCAGCGCGGATGTATCCGGCCGGATATTCTGGGGTTGTTGGCAGAAGGGCGCTGTTTGGCGCTACTGTTCTAAGTGTCGTTTCCGGACATGCGTGGCGGCATCTTCCTGTGGCTTCGCACATGTGTCTCGAATGACGAGTTCGGGCAGAAAAATCGCGTCGGAGCCGGCGTTGGCCGGCTCCGCATTCGGTTTGAGAACACGCTCGACGGCAGCGCTGGCCATCGCCTCGATAGGCTGACGTATGGTCGTCAGTGCAGGAAATGACAGCTGGCTGATCCAGGCATCGTCCACGCCAATAATCGACATGTCCTTTGGAACGGCAATGCCGGCGGAACGGAAAGTCGCCAGCAGGCCCAACGCGATCATGTCGTTGAACGCGATAATGGCCGTGGGCCTGGGCGACAGCGCCGCCACATCGGAAGCGGCATCACGACCGACCTCGACCATCTGAGCGTCTGCGATATCAAGTGCGCTCTGGTGACGCTCGAGCACGACAGCCTGACTGTCGTCGAGTTCGTGATCCTTCATTGCTTTCTTGAAACCGGACAACCTCATCACCCGGCTGTGGGTGATGAGGGGATCGGTCACATAGGCTATCCGCCGATGACCGAGAGCAAACAGATGCTCCACAGCCATCCCGATTGCCGCCTCATGATCGAGATTGACCGTATCGAGCCGAGCAAGCTTCAAATCGAGCCTGTTGGCGTCCACGGCAACGATCGAAAGATCGCTCCACGCCGAGTAGTAACCGCGCCTGGTGTTCAGGGGTGCAATGGTGATGAGGTCGGCAACGCCGATGGCAGCCAGATTGTCCAAAAACTCTTTCTCGAGCTTCGGATCGCGCATGGTGTTGCACAGATGAACCCTGTAACCCGCCTTCACCGCAGCCTGTTCTATCGAGAACACCATTTGGCCATTGAACGGGTTGACAATGCTGGGCACGACCAGGGCGATTACCCGGGCCTTGCCAGTCTTTAGTTGGCGCGCTGCCTGGTTTGGTCGGAAGTCAAGCTCGGCAATTGCCGTCGCAATCCGCGTCCGGGTCTCCGTCCCGAGCCGATGGAATCGATTGTTCATGTAATTCGAGACGCTGCTCACCGATACGCTCGCCGCTTTCGCAACGTCCTGAATGGTGGCGCGGTCCGCAGCATCTGTGGGCGATCCACTCTTCGGCGGCATGACGTTCAAATCTCCCAAGGTCCCAGAGACCCTCATTCTACGACTCCCGAAGGAGAACGAAACCTCGATGGTCGCGAGTCCGGCCCCGCAGCTGTGCGATCGAGAAAGTCGGTAAAACGGTACACTAAAAATCGTCTGTGTCAATCGAGGGTCGATCTGAGGCTATCGGAGGTAATGCCGCTGGTATTATGGGGTTTGCAGGAATCACCTGACTCTGATGGGAGGCAAACTCCTCAAGTGGCAGTTGACAGATGAAAAAAATCCAGTGTATCGTTTTACCTACTGTAAGCAAGCCGAAGAGCTTCGCAGCAGGCTGAACGGCGCCGAACATGTTTGGCAAAGGGCAACGCGACGCCTGAAACTTGCACGATCGTTTTTTGCGATGCCGCCGCTAGTCCGACGGGTACCGGGGCGAAGTCGGCAATGACAAACTTTCAATCATCAAAAACCGACGGAGACGGAACATGAAAAAGATTTTGCTAGCTGCCGCTTGTCTAACGTTACTCGGTGTCCCTGCTCACGCCGAAACGATCGGCTTCAGCATGCAGCGGTTCGACGACAATTTTCTTGCGATTCTTCGCAGCGGCCTGGAGGCACACGCCAAAGACCTTGGGAATGTGACGTTGTTGATCGAGGATGCGCAGGGCGACATCGCCCGGCAGCAAAGCCAGATCGAAAACTTTATTGCCGCCAAGGTCGATGGGATGATCGTGATCCCGGTAGAGGCCGATGCCGGCGTCGCGATGTCCAAGACGGCCGACAAAGCCGGAATCCCTCTGGTCTTCGCCAACAATCAGCCTTCCAACGTCGATCAGTTGCCGGAGAAGCAGGCGTTCGTCGGCTCGGACCAGATCCAGGCAGGCAGCCTGGAGGCGCGCGAGGTCTGTCGTTTGCTGGATGGCAAGGGCAAGGCCGTGATTCTGATGGGTGAACTCGGAACGCTGGTTGCGCGTGGCCGCACCGAGGCGGTGCACGAGGTCTTCAAGTCCGACGAATGCAAGGGCATCGAAATCGTCGAAGAGCAGACGGCGACCTGGTCTCGCACGCAGGCGCTCGACCTGACCACAAACTGGATGTCAGCTGGTCTCAACTTCAACGCTGTCATTGCTAACAACGACGAGATGGCACTGGGTGCGCTTCAGGCCATCAAGGCAAGCGGGGGATCAACCGGCGATTATGTCGTTGCCGGCATCGATGCAACGCAGGACGCCCTGACAGCCATGAAATCAGGCGACCTCAAGGTGACCGTTTTCCAGGACGCCATCAGCCAAGGAAAAGGCGCGCTCGACACAGTTCTGAAGCTGGCGCGAGGCGAGAAGACCGACAAGAAGGTCTTCACCACGCTCGAACTCGTCACCAAGGACAACATGGACAAATACCTGAAAAGGAATTGATCGCCAGCATCGCGCGCCGGTCGACGATCGGCGCGCGAACTGTTCCGTTCGATCTGGATTTGGGACGACTTCGATGCAGACCACAGTCGCCGCTACCTCAACCCCACCTTGTCTTGAGGACAAGCGTCAGCCCTGCCTGCTGAGCGTGACCGGGATCAGCAAGTCGTTTCCGGGCGTAGTGGCTCTCGACGACGTGAGCTTTCAACTCAGACGGGGTACCGTCCATGCACTGATGGGTGAGAACGGCGCGGGCAAATCCAGCCTGATGAAGATCCTGGCAGGGATATATCAACCCGATGCGGGAGAGATCCTCCTCGATGGCGTTTCCGCTCAGTTCAAAACGCCTCTCGATGCGCTGGCGCAGGGTGTCGGCATGATCCATCAGGAGTTGAACCTGATGCCCTCGATGACGGTCGCGGAGAACATCTGGATAGGCCGAGAGCCGCGCAACCGATTTGGGATCATCGACCATCGGCGCATGAATCGCCTATCTTATGATCTTCTGGCGGAGTTGAAAATCAACCTGAATCCAGAGGCGGAAGTTCGCCATCTGTCGATTGCCAACAGGCAGATGGTGGAAATCGCGAAAGCGGTTTCCTATCGCTCGCGCGTCCTCATCATGGACGAGCCCACCTCGGCACTGACAGAGCGCGAGTCGGCCCACCTCTTCGAGATAATAGGCGACCTGAGAAACCAGGGCATCGGCATCGTCTATATCTCACACAAGATGCACGAGATCTTCGAAATATCAGACGAGATCTCCGTTTTTCGTGACGGCAAATATATCGGCACCCACGCGGCGGCGGCCACCTGCAGGGATGAGATCATCCACATGATGGTTGGCAGAGACATCTCAACACTGTTTCCGAAGAAGAATGTTCCGACCGATGATGTTTTACTTTCGGTTCGGGACCTCACTTTGCGCGGCGTCTTCTCGGGGGTCTCTTTCGATCTGCGGGCGGGCGAGATACTGGGCCTCGCCGGCTTGATCGGGTCGGGGCGGTCCAACGTTGCCGAGACGATCTTCGGGGTGACGCCCGCCACCAGCGGCGAGACACGGATAAGGGGGCAACGCGTCGATTTGAAATCGCCACGCGATGCGATCGCCAATGGAATGGCCTTCCTGACAGAAGACAGAAAACAAAGCGGCTGTTTTCTCGTCCTCGACATTCTCGAGAACATGCAGATTGCGGCTCTTCAAAGCCAATTCGTCAAAGCCGGTTTCGTCCAAGCCAAGGTGATTGCCGCGGCATGCAACGAGATGAGCAAGGCGTTGCGCGTCAAGAGCTCCGGAATCCACACCACGGTCGAAAACCTATCGGGCGGCAATCAGCAGAAGGTGCTGATCGGACGCTGGCTTTTGACCAAACCGGGCATCCTAATCCTGGACGAGCCGACACGCGGCATTGACGTTGCTGCCAAAGCTGCGATTCACGCCCTTGTCTCATCACTCGCCAGCGCGGGCGCGGGCGTCATTCTGATCTCCTCGGAGATGCCGGAGATCCTTGGAATGAGCGATCGGATCATGGTGATGCATGAAGGAAAGATCACCGGCGTTCTGGACCGAGATGAGGCGACGCAGGTCAAAATAATGGAACTCGCTTCGAAATAAGCGAGGAATAGAGGAACTGCACGATGGGAAAAGACACAACAGCCGCCGCCATTCCTGATTACCGTGGCAGCTTTGACGGTTGGCGAAAACCTCAGGAGCTCAATATCTTCCTGGTCCTGGTGGGGATCGTTCTTCTCTGCGAGGTGTGCGGCTGGCTTTTGATCGGGCAGAGTTTCGTCTGGAATCCGCAACGCCTCACGATCACCATCCTCCAGGTGTCCGTGGTGGGGATCATCGCAATCGGCGTGACGCAGGTCATCATTACCGGCGGCATCGACCTTTCTTCGGGGTCCGTCGTGGCGGCAAGTGCGATGATGGCGGCTGGGTTTGCGCAATCCGCGGAATGGTCGAAAGCTCTCTATCCATCACTGACCGGTTTGCCGGCGATCGTCCCGATCGCCGTTGGTGTCTTGATCGGTTTGATTGCAGGCATAACCAACGGCGTTTTTGTTGCCTATGCCCGCATCCCGCCGTTCATCGCAACGCTCGGAATGATGGTTTCGGCTCGGGGTATTTCGAAATGGTATACAAAGGGCCAGCCCATTTCGGGGCTGACCGATCAATTCACCGCCATCGGCTCGGCTGCCTGGCCGGTGTTTGTCTTCATAGTCGTCGCAACAATTTTCCATGTTGCGCTTCGCTACACCCGGTACGGCAAGTACACCTATGCGATCGGCGCGAACGTCCAGGCAGCGCGGGTCTCCGGCATAGATGTCGAAAGGCATCTGGTTAAGGTCTACGCGATCGCCGGAATGCTTGCCGGGCTCGCCGGCATCGTCACCGCAGCGCGCGCGCAGACGGCTCAATCCGGCATGGGATACATGTATGAGCTCGATGCGATTGCCGCAGCCGTGATCGGCGGAACGTCGCTTGCCGGCGGGGTCGGCCGGATAGGGGGCACCGTAATCGGCGTGGTGATCCTGGGCGTGATGTCGTCAGGATTCACGTTTTTGCGGGTCGACGCCTACTATCAGGAAATCGTCAAGGGCCTGATCATCGTCACGGCCGTGACCATTGATGTCTACCGGAATCGGCAGAAGCGCTCCTAGATCGAGCTCGCGGTCGAAGGGCGTCTATTTCCAAAAAGGTACAATAAAAAGCCGTTCAGATGAAACCCACCAAGGCAAGGAGGTTCCGCAAGCACAAAAGGACTTTAGGTCAATTCTCAAAAATTCCATCGATGGAGATCGAAAATGCAAATCAAAGCGCTACACAGTTTGGAACTGCAGCATTTTGACGTCGGCTCATTAGTCGAATGCATATCTCAAAGGTGGCGATATTTGGCCAGGGTTCACGACTTTGCTCGTCGCCTCGTCGACAAGCATGGGGCGAGCCGTGCGTCGGATCTTACAAAACGGGCCGCTGCCAGAGCATCGGGGAGGCGCGGGGCGACCCTGAGGGCAGTTGCCGAGTCAGTGAACGATCTGATGCGGTTGGACATTTTCTACCATTGACTGGACGATTCGAGCCCACGGCAAGAACTGCCCACAGTCGCTCACCATACAACGATCAACTCAGCTGATCGGGTGCAGTTCGATAGCCAACCAAACCGCATCGGCGTCGGCGAAATAGCGATGCCACGGATATTTCCACTGGTTCGTTCCGCTGACCCGGCAAAACGCCTCATAGGTAAAGCCCGGCACCATGGGGACATCTCAATAAAGCGTTGCCTGGTCTTTCTCCCGGAATTTCTGCATGCGGCCGGTTCCCAATATCTGCGTGTGGACCTCGAGGAAGGGAGGGTTGTGGTGAATGAACCAGTCGGTTCCAGCGGGTGACCACCAGAGGTTCAGTTTGAGCACGAAGCGCTGCAATTGCCGTTCCACGGCGATCTCACCGGAAAAGAACAGCGGGTCGAGCTCGACTTCGCCGACCGTGTGCTGCGGTGAGATGAAGAGCGGGATCTGGCGCGGGAAAGACCGGATGCGGTTGCCGAGCCAGTCCCAGCCGCGGAACATGACACCACTCAGGTCGACTGTCTTGCAAATTTTCGATCCGGCCGCTCTGTTCGATCATCGCCTTCGACAGCATGGCCGAGCGCCACGGCGCAATTGAAGTCTTGATCGCATCATCGAGGGCCAGCCGGGTGCTCGACAGGTTGACGACTATGCCGCTTTCGATGTGCAGGCCGGAGCCATTTTCAAAGAAATCGGCGGCGACAAAATCGTCCGTGAAATTCAGAGGTCGATGCTGCAGCAGGCCGCTACCCCGATGAATACTCATTCGATTCCCACATCTCTCGGGACCATGGGGCGATGCCGTCCTGCGATGGCAGTCGCGAAAAAGGCGCAACGACTGACGGTCAACAGGACAGAAAGAGGGGGCATCCGCAATTTCGCAGGCGCGCTTCGATCAGCGCGATCTGACGCAATACTCGCGTCGCCGGCCGGTATTGCACCATCCGCGACACCGGCTGAGTCGTCGATCCAACAGCGGACAGAGGGTCTGGCGTCGAAATTCAAGCGGCCGATCCGATTTCGTTGCGGAAACCGGGCACCGTCGCCGAACGCGGGTCAGCATGCACCGACAGCATCTTACGCACTGGGCGCTTCAGATTGCGTCACATTAGAAATCATTGAGAAATTGCGAGTTGTCTGTCGGCGAAGTCATATCGCAGGGCATTCAGCCGATCCGGGCCGACCTACCAGAGGAATGGTCGTGCACATGGAAGGCAAATCACAAAAGAGCGGAGCAAATGCATGCCTGCGCGTGAAGACGTGCCACGGCAGACCGCTGGCGAGGGGAGTTCTGCAGGCATGAAGCTTACTGGCGGCCAGGTCATCGCGACTGCGTTGAAGAAGTACGGCATAAAATATGTGGCAGCCATCCCCGCGCACGGATGCTGGGCGATGCTCGAGGCCTCTTGCATAAGGGCAGCGAAATCCCGGTTATCGAGGTGATGCACGAGCAATGCGCGGTGCATATGGCCGATGGTTACTGGCGCGCCTCGGACAAGCCGATGGCGGCGATGACTTCGATTGGCCCCGGCGCCGCCAACACCATCATCGGCCTCGCAACGGCCTACGCCGACTCGACGGCGGTCCCGCTCTTCACAGGCGGGCCGGCGACGCATATGCGAGGCCACGGGGTCATGCAGGAGCTCGATCGTCACCGCACCAATTTCTTCCCGCAGATCGCCAGCGGCGCCGTCAAACGATCTTTCGAGGCTGGTCGCGTCGATGAGTTGCCCTTTATAATGCATCGAGCCTTCAACGCCATGCTCAGCGGTCATCCGGGTCCGGTGCATGTCGAAGTGCCGATGGATATCCAGTCGGAAGCAGCCGAGGTGGACATCCACGACGTTGATCTCAGGATGGCGATGGGCCGCGCCCGACCTGACCAGCGGGCAGTCGAGGCTGCCGCCACGGCGTTGCTTTCGGCCGAGCGTCCGGTGATCGTGGTTGGCGGCGGCGCCATCACGGCGGAAGCAGCACCGGAAGTGAGGAAGCTGGCCGAAAAGACCGGCGCCGTGGTTGTCACGACCTGGAACGGCAAGAGTGCCTTCCCGGAAGGTCATGTCCTTTACGCAGGAGCAGTAGGCCAGACGGGAACTTCGGCCGGCAACAATATCGCTGCCGGGGCGGACCTCATTGTTTCCGTCGGCTGCCGCTTCACCGATCGGCGTCCAGTTGGCGCAAAGGCGTCAGTTTCTCTATCCCGCCGGCGAAGCTTGTCCATATCGACATCGACCATCAGGAGATTGGCAAGAACTGCCCGACGGCGGTCGGACTTGTTGCCGACGCCAAGATGGCGCTTGCCGATATCATCGATGCCATTTCGTCCGAGCAGTCAAACAAGGCACTTGCCCGGCGGGAAGCATTCCACAACGCGGTCGCTCGTGAGAAGACTGATTGGGAAACGCAGCTCGCCGCACGTCGCGACAGCAACCAGTTCCCTTTCACGATGCAGCGTCCGCTGAAGGAACTTCGCGAAATCATGGGTCGCGAGGACATTCTTCTCGTCGGCTCAGGCAACACGCAAGGCGTCGTGAAACAGACCTATCCGGTTTACGAGCCACGCACGCACATCACCTCCGGCAGCTACTCCTCGATGGGTTGGGCGCTGCCGGCTGCCCTCGGCACCAAGCTCGCCTGCCCGGACCGAAAGGTCTGCGTCATCCTCGGTGACGGCGACTTCATGATGTCGATGCAAGAGATGGCGGTGGCAGCGATGCACAACATCCCGATCATCGTCGTCGTGCAAAACAATTCCGGCTACATGGCGATCCGCAGCGGACAGCGAAAGATCCTCGGCCGCCATGCCGCCAGCGAATTCAATATGGGCAATGGCGGCGCCTACTCGCCGCAATTCGCTGAAATTGCCAAGAGCTTCGGCATCGACTCCTGGCGCGTCGAGAGCGCCGACAAGCTGAAACCGGCCCTGGGCTGCATTTTCGGAACTGACCCTACAGGACGCCCCGCAACGTCAACGCGCCTTGGTAGGCCGGCAGGAGCTGCTTACTGACAAGATGGCCGGGTGGTCTTCGGCTAACCGGTCCAACAGCTTACGCGAAGCTGCGATTACACGGCGGGTTTCGTCGATGGTCTGCCGAAGGTCTTCGATGTCTGCGCGCGCGCGGCGCTCATTCAATCGAGCAGCTACTATTTCAGACTTGTCCCAGGCCGAAAGCATTTTGAAGACGTCTAGCGCTCCCGCAGCTCAAACTTGAGCATTGCCTCTGCGAACCTGTGGCCGCTTTCGTCGCGTACCTTCATCACAAACTCTCGATAGAGACCATCCGGCAGCTTATCTTTGGTGATTTCGACCAAGGCTCTTACCGCCTCTTGGTTTGCAGCTTCGAGGTTGGGCAGATATGTGCCTTCCAGGTCTGGGAAGACTTGGCCGGTGTCGGTGAAGAAGAAAAAGCGAGGCATTCCTACAAACACACCATGGCGGGAATGGTTCACGCTTGCCTAGCAATTGGTTGGTCAGCAGGCCTTCGTCGCTCTAAATCACGCCGACCGATAACAACCGTGGACTGACCTCCAATGTCCGCGACATTTGGTTAAAAACGTACGCGCCAAGACTCATCGCCGCGATCGGCTTAGAATTACTTCCGAAAGGAGCGCTCTTATGCTGCCATTGCCCCACGCCGTCGATCCGAAGGTAGTTGCTGAGGTCAATAGTCTGCTAGACGATCACGCGGGGGCGGTGCCAGTGCCCGTTCACAAACTGGCGGCGGTTGTCCGGCTGCGCCTCAAAAGCCATCTTTCCATCGCGACTATCGAGGAGCTGATCGTGGACGAAGCCGAGTGTCGCCACCTGCCCATGCTGTTCGAACTGCCGGGAACGGAAGCGGCTGTAGTTTCATCTGCTCTGAGTCGCGCGACTTGAAGGTTTAGGGGCTCGGGCATTCGGCTCTGGCAGGAGAGCCCACCGCGCGTCCGCCCCAATGGTGACAGCCTATGACCAGCAGCAGCTCAACTAGTGGTACGGCCTATCCTGGCGACCTGATTCTGTTGAAGCAGGTCTTTGATCGTGTATGCGCCGAGCAAGACATTCCAGTAGGAAGCGAGCAGGCGGAGCGCCTGAGCGTGAGCGCAATGGCACTTTTCTCGGACGGCGAGTTCGACGAGGCCGTTCTCTACGAACACCTTCGGTTTGTTGCCCGCTCCCTGCCGAGAAGGGACCGAGCATGACCCACCATGATTCGGATGGTCGGCGGGTTCGTGCCGCCCTACTTACCCCCCATGGCAACCCATTGGTTCGTCCCTCCGGTGTTCGTGAAGACTGAAACCGGCGACAGGCGTGGCTGCAACAATGCCAAGGCAGCCCTTGAGCAGCTCAAGAGGTGGACCCGGAGAGGACCTCGCTGGCAAAAGGCGGTGACCCTCTGCCTGTCAGATCTGGAGGGCGATCCGATTGACCCTCAGGTCGTACGAAAGTCCTTCGAGGCTGCCGCTAAGGAAGCCAAGATGTATCTTTCCCCGTAGGAGGGGCTGAAATTTCTCCCAATATTCAGCCCTTTATTTCGTATGATTCGAAGATTGATTTTTCCGTGGAGTGACCCATAAGATGGCCGCTTGGGTTCTCGCCGAGGTGGGAGGCCTCGTATGAAGTTTTTGACGAAACCGCCGACCCGACATAATGACTGCACATGAGCTTGTTGAACAGCTGATCCTACAGGCCCGTCGCGGCCAAATCATCTCCATAAAAGACACTATTGCAGCGGTGCGCCGAGACGGGCCACATCTGGCGGAAACTGACTGCGAGTTGGTGGAGCTTATTGTCAATGTTGCCCCAGCCTTTGGCCTGTTTGTCGGGTTCGATCTTCGTGAATAGCCGCATGGCAAGCCATTGGTTGTCCCCTCCAGTCTACGGCAGGACCGACAGCACCCAGGTTGGGACGAAAGGCGAATCGGGGCGCGCTCTATAGGTCGAGAGGGGTACGGGGTTTTCGCGCGAGCCAATTACCCGATCATCCGATCAGAAACTCCGGCTAAAAAATGCTGACTATTGCGGCCTAGCACCGTGCCAATTTGTACGACTCGTACATGGCCTTGATGTCGCTCAGGCAGGGAGTAGAGTCCACTTCGGCGTGTGCCTGGGGAGGGCTGGATGAGCGTCGCGCAAAGGGTAGGTCCGCTTTTAGGGCAAGCAATCAACGTACTCCTCAACAGGGCGGACCGTGGCGACACGGTCTCGATCAAAGTGGCGCTACGCGAAGCGCGGGAGGCTGCGCCTTATTTGGTGGCCTCCGACGAAGAATTAACCGAGGCGATAGTCGAGGCAGCAACGGCCATGGGCCTCTACGTGGCTTTCGACGGTCGCGAGTAGCTGTCAGCCAAACTTCAGTCACTGTGGCATGGCGACGGAGGCGCGCCGCCCTGCGCCAATTCCAACGGTCAGAGGTAATCCGCAATTACCTTCGCAACCTGCTGAATCTGCCTGTACAACGGGAACTGCCGGCTGAGCAAAGGTATTTGCTGGAGGAACTTGATAAGGTCGACAAAGAGTGACCGCATGGCTCGCCACTGGTTCAACCCTCCGGTCCCGGTCAAGACCGAGCGTCCCGGGATCATCCGCAACGTCAACAACGCCGAGACGGCCGGCGAGGAGCTGATGAAGTGGACCAAGCGTGGCCCTTGGTGGCACCTCGCGGTGCGCGTTTGTATGGCCGTGATATTCGACGAGATGGAACCTGAGGAGGCTCGTAAGGCATTCCTGGCTGCTGCAAAAGAGGAGGGGACGTTACGGTCCTCTGATTAGAGCTGGTGATTGAAAGTTTATCAAAACTCGCGATCGGAAGCTGGTTACTGAGGGAGTCCCCTCCAATTTCCACCCAATGGCAACCCATTGGTTCTCCCCTCCGGTGTACGTCACCGACGGACGTGGGGCCACCTACGGGTGCAACAATGTCGAGGATGCCGCCGAGGAACTTATGAAGTGGACCAGGATGGGACCTAAGTGGAGGAAGGCTGTGCAACTATGCGTAGAAGCCCTCCAGGACCGTGTGATTCCGGAAGAGGTCCGTCAGGCTTTCGAGGCTGCTGCCAAGGAGGAGGGGGTGTTACGCTCCTCTGGTTAGGTCTCCTGTGTCCCTGTGCCCCTCGGCTACACCCTGAGGAGAAGTTCAGGGGAGCCTTGGGGATACCGGCCTAATCGTCACTCCATGTCGGGCACGTCGTTCCGAACCAAAGAGCGTCGTCGGCTCGCCGTATTCGTCCAGCGCCGGGTTAGCATCACGCGACCACGCAATGACATCGGCATGTTTCGTCGCCAGAGCTTTGGCGGTCCTTATCGCTCGGTCTTCGGTCTGCTGCTCGGCTGGCCCATAGGCTGCCTGGAAGTCGCCGCTCTCATCGCGGGTCGAAGGCGGTGACGACAATCAGCTTGGGGGCCTTCTGCTGAAGAAGGAAGCTGTCTGACATGTTGGTGCCTTTCGGATTGGTGAAGCCTAAGCAGAGGGCATGAAAGTGACAGGCGAAACAAGCGCCGACTCGACAGAGAGTAAATGAGGGATCATCGTCCTCACGCACCAACTAGCCTAGGTGGGGAGAAAAAAGCGTTGCTGCCTCAGCCAACGATCTGCTGATCGCATTCGGGTGAATGAGGGTGCTACACCTGAAGGGAAATCGGCCGCACACACGCGTGTCGCAGGCGGTGACCAGCACAGTCGGCCTTGGAGTAATGTAGCGTCAAATAATCATTGTTTGCAATTGCGCAGGCCGAATTTTCCAAATAGGAACGCCGGAGATCAACAAGGGAACGATTTTGATGGATGAAGCAATTGGGCAGCGAAGGGCTGATCTGCTAGGGATGACAGCAGATATCGTCGCAGCCTATGTCCAGAGCAACGCAACGCCCGTGGCGGATCTGCCGAATTTGATCGCCAGTGTTAATTCTGCGTTGTCTGGCCTGGCTGAGCCGGTCGCTGCAGCATCGCCAATACTGACGCCCGCGGTAAATCCTAAGAAGTCGATCTTTCCCGATCACATTATAAGCCTTGAGAACGGGCGCAAGTTCAAGTCGATGAAGCGCCACCTGGGCTTGCTTGGCATGACACCTGATGAGTACAGAGCCAAGTGGGGTTTGGCGTGGGACTATCCTATGGTAGCGCCCAGCTATGCGGCTCAGCGGTCTGCGCTTGCCAAAGCTGCCGGTCTCGGCCGCAAGGCGGTTGACAAAACGCCGCCAAAGAAAGCACCAGCAAAGCGCAAGGCCAAAGCCTGACAGTGCACGAATTCGGGCCATGCCATTAGGTCTAGATGGTCTAGGTGGCCTGGCTGAGAATGAGCTGCCTGGCTTCGCGGTTCAGTAAGCGCCGCTCACGCCACAACACAAGCTTCTGCACGGCTTGCGTCTTCACGTCCTCGTATCCTGACGGGGCAGGGGAGGTCGATCAATGTGCGATCGACAAGTCGAGCCGATACATCGTCGCCCTCGACAGACAATCAAATCATATCGACAAAATCGCACTACATCGATACGTCACACTCTGCTCGATGCCACTAAGCAACAAAGCCGCTGAATCCAGCAGCGCTCCGTGCTTCAAGGGCATGCCCATACGGGTGCTGGGCAAGCCTAAATTTCTTCCCCGAGCAGTATCCTGGCCTCCTTGGCCGCAGCGATGAACGCCTGGCGCGCTATCCTTGGTGGTTTTTCTCCACGGATTACGGCAAGGCATGCTTCGATTGCGGCGAGCCGCGACTTGCCCGCCGGCCTCGGCCAATCCCTCAATAGAACTTCGGCCGCGTCGGATACTGATGCAACAACTCTGTCGCGATCGATCCGGCCGGGTTGAACGACGACGGGCTTTCTGAAACGTCTCGTACGCACGACAGCCTCCAAGAACAAGATATGTTAGCTTCCGGTGATCCTTTGCGCCACATCAAACTTCGGCAAGTAGTCGACCGTGAACAATCCGCGCTCTAGCGGCGACCGGCTTGGGCCGGAGTTGAAGCAGAGCGATCAAGAGCGACAAAGACCCTTCAGCCACCTGAGCATCGCGCGCCACCGCGTCGCGTCTTCTCTCAGCTTCGATAGTTGGGGTCTTCGCGCCGAGAAGCCGCGACGCCCGCCCGGCGTTGCGTATAAGATGACCGGGCAGGCGAAAAACCTGCATGTGGTTCTCCTATGATTTGAGCTTCGCAACCCGAGTTGCGGAGAACCCCTCCTCAACTGCAAGAATCTCATATCTGTCTGAGCTCGGTCACTCTGGCACGATGATCACGGAGGGCAATGCCGCGACGCAACTACGCCGGTGGAGATTCCTTCGGAGCCGAAACCTTTCAACAAAACCGGCTCCACAAACGGGTTCGGCGCCTACGTGGCTTTCATGCCCAAGACAAGGATCGGCATCCTGATGTTGGCGAATGGCGCTCCACAACCATGCAGGAGACGCCCTGATGGCTCAGAAGCGATGCGGCGGTCAGGCTGTTTAAGCGCCCACCAACGATAACAATTGGGGTTGTGCTTTCCACGGGGATATTCCGTTGACTGGATCAATCCGATATTTTGTTTGGCCAAAATACACGCAGACCCTGCTCATCGACATGACACGGTGGATCTCGATCCGTTATTCGGGGTCGCGGTCGAGATGGTGGACCTTGGTCGGCTCCCCCCTGGTGAGGCGGTCGTCGCTTGCATGTCGGCCCAATAGGAAATGTCGTGAACCACGTTTCGCGGAAGCGCGCCTCACGATCCAGCCGTTGTGCTCCAGTGACTGGAGCACCGGAAGCATACTCTGCGGTTGACAAAGACAGCACGCGCAAGCTGGGCGTTCGAATCGCTTCACCCGCCCAGCAGGGCACAACCCACGCCGGAAACGAACTCAAAATGGATAGAAACTGGGCAACGTCAAGCGTCAAGCCGCAGCCAGGCAGGTGACCATCACCACGAATAAGAACGCAAAAAATCAGTGCAGTCATAGACGTCCCCAACTTGCCAACGACAAGATAGTCAGATGGTCGAGGTGGTAAGCTTGGCGGTGGTCAGATGGACCAAGCGCGGTCCTAAATGGAATAAAGCGGAAAGGGTGTGCATGGCGGCACTAGCCGGCGAGCTATCACCCGACGACGCCCGCATCGGTTTCAAGGCTGCCGCCATCGAGAAGAAGATGCTGGTCGCGGGTGATCCTTGACGGGACGGACGCTTGAGGCACGATCCCCACCTTAGCGCGACAATCGAAATCGTAATGCCGACGTTGAGCGACAATGAAGTACCGCACCGACTCCGTGGCTACTGGCCATCGTGGCAAGGACCACGATGCGCCTGACAAGGCCCAGGGTAACCAAAGCCCCGCTCCGGCGTTGGGGCGAGGGCGGGGGACGCTTTGGCCGGAGCGGGGTTAGGCTAGG
>NZ_JAMYND010000035.1:0-59668 GCF_040318885.1 Mesorhizobium sp. M0998 | reverse complement strand
GACGGCTCCCTTGTTTGAGATCTCAACGAACTCATTCTGGCACATCCGATGCCGTCGGGCGCCGTCCACCCCATCATGCCGTGACCTTAGCCGAGGGGTGCAGCGGAGCAGGATGCTGCACCGCTGCAGCGCTCTGATGTAGCGGCATGGATCCTGGGATCTGCGCCGCGTCGCTTCGCTCCTTGCTTCGCCCCAGGATGACGAAACGACGGGCGCCTCGGCCAATCTCCAAAGTGTACGATCCGCCGGCGCAAAAACCGTCCAAATGTCAACCTTCCGCGCCCGGGAACCTAATGCACCGCAGCGTACATGATCTTCTCCTCCGTCGCCTCGGCAGGCGAGAACTCCTCGACGATGCGGCCTTGCCGGCAGACCAGGATGCGGTCGGACAGGTTCATGATCTCCGGCAGGTAGGACGAGATGACGACGACGGCGAGGCCCTCGTCGGCCAGCCGGTTGATGATCTGGTGGATCTCGGCGATGGCGCCGACATCGACGCCGCGCGTCGGCTCGTCGAAGATGACGATGCGCGGCTTTTGCACCAGCCCCTTGCCGATCACCACCTTCTGCTGGTTGCCTCCGGAAAGCTCGACCACGCGCGCATTATCGTTGATCGCCTTGACGTTCAGCGTCCTGGTCCATTCGGCAGACAGCGCCCGCATCTCCTGCGCGTTGATTACCCAGCTCTTTTCCCGCCCCGCCGCTAAAAAGCCGCCGAACAGGTTCTCGGCGACGTCCATCGTCTCGAAAATCCCCTCGCTCTTGCGATCTTCGGTGACATAGACGATGCCGTCCGCCACCGCCTCGCTCGGCACGAGATAGCGCACCGGCCGGTCGTCCAGCTCGATGGTGCCGCCGCGCAGGAAATCGCGCTTGTAGATGCCGGAGACGATCTTGAATGTCTCGGTGCGGCCCGAGCCGATCAGCCCGAACACGCCGGTGATCTGGCCCTCGAAGATCGAGAAGGAATTGTTGCGCACGACATTGCTCATCGAGATGTCCTGCACCGACAGCACCTTCTTGCCGGCCTTGCGCAGCCTGGTCTCGTCGCGCTGGCTGTAGAGCTGCCCCGACAGCGTGCGCCCGACCATCGCAGCGACGATCCTGTCGCGATCGAAGGCGGCGGTATCGTCGGTGATCACCAGCTCGCCGTCGCGCAGGATGGTGATGCGGTCGGCGATATCAAGCGCCTCCTCGAGCGCATGGCTGATGAAGACGATCGACACGCCCCTTGCCTTGAGCCGGCGGATCAGCGCGAAGAAGTGCCGCTTTTCCTCTGGCGTCAGCGTCGCCGTCGGCTCGTCGAAGATGATGATCTCGGCATTGTGGTGGACGGCGCGCGCGATCTCGACCATCTGCCGCTTGGCCGCGCCCAGCGTCGCCACCATGGCATTGGGGTCGACGGGAAAATTCAGCGACTGCAGGAACTGCTGCGCCGAGATGTAGGTGCCGCGCAGCCGGTTGAGAAAGCTCTCCGTGCCGAGATAGAGGTTCTGCGCCACCGTCATCGACGGCACCAGGCTGGTTTCCTGGAACACCATGGCGATGCCGGCTTCAAGTGCCGCATGCGGCGAGGCGTAGGCGATCTCCTGACCCTTGTGGAACATCTTTCCCGATGTCGCGTCGACAACGCCGGCGATGATCTTGGTCAGCGTCGATTTTCCGGCACCGTTCTCGCCGAGCAGCGCGTGGATCTCGCCCTTGCGCAGTTCGAAGCTGACATTCTTCACCGCGGGCACGCCGCGATAGGTCTTGGTCACGTTCTCCAGGCGGACGATCGGTTCCATCAGCGATGCCCTCCTGAAGTCAGGTCGATGGCCAGCAGGCAATCGCCGCCTTTCGAGGCAATGAACAGGCGACCGTCTGTCTCCGCCACGCTGCAGATGCCGTGGCGCGTGCCGTTGGCGCGGCTGTGCAGGCTGAATTGCGGCCGCATCTCCCGATCGAGCCTGACCACCAGCCCGTAGGAGCGGCTCGGCGACCACGGCTTGTGGATGCCCATAGTGCGGATGCCGCCGCATTGCAGCGGCTCGAGGAAGCTGCGGTTGGAGGCGAGTGCCGGCGCGATCCAGTGTTGCGGAGACACTTGCGCCAGCATGTCGTTCCGATAGTGCGTTTCCTGCAGCACGAATTCGATCAGACGGTTGCGGGGCGCAAACAGCGCCAGCCAGGCACCGCCATCGGCGGCGGGCGATAGCCGCGCGGGATAGCCGGGCAGATGCGCCAGCACCGTCGAGCGGCTGCCTGTCGCGCCGTCGAAGCGGACGAGTTGGTGCCGCCAGCTCTCGCCGACCAGCACGTCCTTGCCGGTTGGATGCAGCCCATAGGGAAAGGCGATGTCACCGGCGAGCTTGCGGAATTCGCTGCCTGCCGGATCGCGCTTCCACAGCGAACCCGACGCACCCTTCTTCATCAGATCGGCGGCCCATTCCGACGGCACGTGTTCGGCCGAGCCATTGGCCAGCCAAAGCGTGCCATCTTCCGCGTAGGCGAGTGCTGTTATGCAGCGGATCTCGGCCGGCAGGGCGGCCTCCTTGCCTGCAATCAGCAGCCTGCCGCTTTCGAGCCCGACCGTCAGTTCGCTGGCGGGCGAGCGCGCGAGCGCTGTGGCCACGGCCGGAAATGTCTCGACCAGAACAGGCGCGCCACCGGCGGCGAGCGCGTAGAGGGCATTGCCGCTGGACGCCAGCAGCCGGCCGTCGGCGACCAGCAGATTGTCGGGCTCGGGCAGTTCGGCGAAGGCCGCAACATCGTCCAGCAGCGTGTTCGGCCTGAAGGCACCGTCGAGCGGCGGGATGGTAACCGCCTTGCCGCGGAAGATGTCGAGGATCGGGTCCAGCATCATGGCTTGGCACCCCAGTAGGAAGCGGGGCTGGTCCAGTTCGGGTCGGCGCCGGCAATCCTGTAGCGGCCGATCCGGTTGTTGAGGATGCCGCCGACGAACAGAAAACCCTTGTGCTCGCGCATCGAAGTCACCATCGGATGCGCGGCGCCCGACAGGTCGCCCATCGCCTCGACGATGCCGCCCTTCTCGTTGAATTTCACCACGCCACCGGTGTTGATGTTGGGGAACAGCCATTCGTCCTGCGGCAGCCGGCGCGTCATGCGCTTGCGCATGTCGGGATGGCGCAGCGACAGGTCGAAGCTCGGCGTGCGCATGCCGAGCCAGGCCATCCAGTAATTGCCGTCGGAGGCACGGTTGATGTTGTCGGGGTAGCCAGGCATGTCGCGGATGACGCATTCGGCAACGCCCGCCTTCGGCCCTTCCAGCCAATATCGATGCACGCGGCAGGCCCAGCTCTCGGCGAAGAACAGCGACTTGCCGTCATGCGCCATGCAGACGCCGTTGGTGTAACGGTAGCCGTCGAGCAATGTCTTGGTCGAACCGTCCTTCGGGTCATAGACGAGCAGCCGCCCGGTGGCGCGGTTCTCGATCGAGTCCAGCGCCCAGTCGTGCGCGTCATAGCGCTTGGTGGAATCGGTGAAGTAGATGCGGCCGTCCGGCGCGATGTCGCAATCATTGGGGTCGCGCAGCCGCGCATCGTCGACGATCGAGGTCCAGGAGCGCGACGTTTCCGCCGAAAGCCGCTTCACCTCGCGCTGCGGCGAGACCGAATAGAGGCCCATCGCGCCAACACAGCTGATCAGATTGCCTGTCTTGTCGAAGGCCAGGCCGAGTGGAAAGCCGCCAATATGGGCAAAGACCTCCGAGCGTTTGTAGTCCGGCGCGAAGAAGCGGACGATCTCGCCATGCCTGGTGCCGCAATAGAGATTGTCGTCGCGGTCGAGGATGACGTCTTCCGGCCCTTCCAGCTCGCCGAGCCCGATATGGTCAGCCCCAGACAGCCGGTTGTCGAGCTCGTAAGGCGTGCCGGAGCCCGGTGCGGCCGACTGCGTTGCGCCCATTTTCAGATAGACCGGTGCGACATAGACCTCGTCCAGAACCTTGTGGCGGTTCTTCAGCCAGCGAATGTCGATGGTGACGGCGACGGCCAGCATGATGCCCAGCACCATCTGGTTGGTGCCGGTGCCATAGCCCAGCCGGATCAGGCCGTTGGTCATCGTCAGCACGATGATCGCGCCCATCAGCCCCTTGATCACCGAACCGCGACCGCCGCCCAGGCTGACGCCGCCGACGACCGCCGCTGTCAGTGCCATGACCTCGAGGTTGAGGCCTGTGCCCGGCCCTGCCCCGCTCAGCCGGCAGGCGATGAGGAAGCCGCCTAGCGAGGCGCAGAAGCCGGAGAACACATAAGTCATGAACACGGTGCGGCGTACGCGGATGCCGGCATTGTGAGCCGATCGCCGCGACCCGCCCACCGCCTGCACATGCCAGCCGGGCCGCGAGCGCGTCAGCGCGACATGCGTAATAATCGCCAGGATAATCGCCGCCCACACCGCAACCGACAGGCCCCAGAAGGTATCGTCGCCGATGAAGTCCAGCACATCCGATGTGGCATCGGAAAGCTGGACGTCGGCCGCATAGGTGGTGACCAGTATGTCGAACAGCGCCCGCCCGAAGATGAAGGTGACCAGTGTCGTCAGGAAAGCGCGCAGCCTGAAATAGCCGATCAGGTAACCGTTGATCGCGCCGAACAGCAGGCCGGTGGCGATCGAGGCGGCCAGCGCCAGCCACACCGATTGTTCGAGGATGAAGAAGACGAAGACGGCGGAAAAGCAGGACAGCGCGAAGATCGAGCCGACCGAAAGGTCGATGCCGCCGCCAAGCATGACCACCGTCATGCCGGTGACGACCAGCGAGAACTCGCCGAGCTGGCGGGTCGATTCCTGCAGCGACATCGGCTTGAAGAAGCCGGGAATGATTGAACCGAACACACCGAGCGTCGCCACCAGCGCCAGGAACGGAATGGCGTTGTCGGTCCAGCGTTTGCTCAATATCTCGCCGACGAGATGGTCGGGCACGAGATTGTAGCGCCAGGACTGGAGGCGTTCGCGAAAGGACATCGGTTGCTGCTATTCGAGAGAAAAGGGAAAAAGGGGCCGGGCTATCCGCAGAACAATCGCCTCAGGTTTGCGCTGCCCCTCACCCTTACCCTCTCCCCGTATAGAGACGGGGAGAGGGGGTCGCCAGCGTTGGAGCGTATCCCTTCTCTCCGTCACTATACGGGGAGAAGGTGCCGGCAGGCGGATGAGGGGCAGCGCGAAGCTCAGGAAAGCCGGCCTACTTGGCCGCAGCTTCGGCTTGCAGTGCTTTCAAATCCCAGCAGCTGTCCGGCTTGAGGTCGGCCTTGGTCGTCGCCTTCTCCAGCGTGTAGATGTAGGTGTGCGAGGTGCCGGCCGGCTGGCCGCTCTGCAACAGGAATTTTATGACGGCGTTCATGTCACCCGACTGGCGGGCAAGGTCGGTCATCACCACCGCGCCATAGGTGCCGTCCTGCAGCTTGTCGCAGTCGGCGGTTTTCTCGCCGCCACCGGTGGTGACCAGGAACACCTTGCCCTCGAGCTTGGCATCGCGGATCGCAGCCGATGCGCCGGTCGCGTCACCGTCCCAGAAATCGATGATGGCGCAGATGTCGGGGTTCTGCTGCAGCATTGTCGTCGTCACGTTGCGCGAGGTCGTCGCATCCCAGTTGGAGTCCGGCTTGGCCACGACCTTGAAGTCGGGGTTCTTGTCCAGCACCTTCATGATGCCGGCATACTGGTAGAGGCTCGATGAGTTGGCCTGGTCGCCCTGCACCAGCCCGATCTTCTTGGAGGAGTTCGGCCCACAACCCTTGATCGCCGCTTCGGCTTCCAGCTGGCCGAGCCGATCCCAGTCGCTGCCGACAAAGGCATCGGCCGGGAAGTTCGCCGGATTGTCGACCAAAAGCACATAGGTGCCGGCCGCCTGCGCCTTCTTCATCAGCTTGGCATAGGAATTGAGGTCCGGCGAATGGATGATCAGCACGTCCGGCCTGGCGTCCGACGAGATTGCGTCGGTTATCGCCTGCGCGCCGGCATCGACCACCCAGTTCGGATCACGCGTCTCGAACACGCCGCCCCAGGCCTCGACCTCCGTCTTCAGGTAATGCGCCCAGCCCTGTGCCAGGTCGAAGCCCATCGCCATCGGCACCAGCATCACACGCTTGCCCTTGAGTGCTTGCGAATAGGCGGCCGGACCCGGATCTTCGGCGGCGAAGCCTGGCGCCACGAAGGCGGAGACGGCAAGCGCTGCCGCGGCAGCCATAAATGTCCTGATGATTTTCATGTCACATCCTCTGGTTTGGTATGTCGTTCGCGGCCGGCCCCAACCGTTCGCGTCAATCTAAATGTCGCCTTGCTGCGCGGTCTGCTCATCGCGCGGATTGATGAACCCATCAACGATGATCGCCGCCAGCAGGATCGCGGCCTTGATCAGGTTCTGATAGAGCAGCGGAATGTCGATGATGGTCATGGCGTTGAGCAGGATGCCGATCAGCGCGGCACCCACCAGCACGTTGCGCACCCCGCCCCGCCCGCCAGACAGACCGATGCCGCCGATCACCGCAACCAGCACGATGTCGTAGAGCAGCGTGGAATTGACGATGCGGGTGTTGATCGAATGCAGGCTGGCCGCAGTGAGCAGGCCGGCAACCAGCGAGACCAGGGCCGACAGCACGTAGCGCAGCACCAGCATCGGGCGCACTGGAATGCCGATATTGCGCGCCGCGACCGGGTTGTCGCCGGCGAAATAGACGTAGCGGCCCCATTTGGTGTAGCGCAGGAACAGGAAGAAGGCGAAAGCCAGCCCGGCGAAGACAAACACCTCGACGGGGATGTCGAGGAAACGCAGCCCGCCCAGAAGCTCGACCCAATGGCCGGGCGGCACCGGCACGGCGTCCTGCGTGATCAATTGTGAACGCACATAGCCGAAGACGAAGGACGCGGTCGCCAGCGTCACGAAGATCGCCGGGACCTCGGCGTAGGCGACCAGGATTCCGTTCAACAGCCCGATGGCGAGAACACCGGCGAGCACATAGGCGAAGGCCAGCCCGTCGGATGTCCCCGAATTCAGCAATTGCAGATACCACGCGACCGACATCGCCATGATCGCCACCGCCGACAGGTCGATGCCCCTGCCGATGATGACGACCGCCATGCCGAGCGCCAATATGCCCAGCACCGAGACCGAGCGCACGATGGCAACGAGATTGTTCGAATTGATAAACCCGGGCAGTCCGATCGCGGCGGCAATGAACAGCACAACCGCGATGGCAAAGACAATGCCCTCCTGATTCAGGCTTCTCCAGTTTAGCCAGCCGGTCGCGTTCATTGCCCGCTTTCACCCGCGATGGCTACGCCCTGCTCCCTCTGCGGCCATCGGAACGAAAGCTAATCGGCTCAAGACCAATTCGTCAAATGAATCCGTGCATTGCAGGCCGGCTTGCGAGGAAATTCCGCGCTTGGATGCACCGATTGGCGAGGCTGGCGCAATGCCGGGAACTCAAGCTGTTTTGCAATTGATCGCGCCGATCGAAGCGCCGGCAAAGGTTTGCTCCGGAACGATCGAAGCAGGCATAATTTATGTCCGCGATTGCCGCTGGATTCCTGCGTCAAATCCGCAAAACATGGCCCGAGACCTCGGCGCCGGCAGCCTTCGGCAACGCCAGGAAGCGACACGAGGCGACGAGCCCGATTGCGCCGATCGCCACGAAGGCAAGTCGGAAGTCGACGAGATCGAGCGCCGCAGCGCCCCTGGCGATCTGCGACAGGTTGAGCAGTGCCGCGGCGACCGCTACGCCGAACAGCATCGCCACCTGCTGCAGCATGCTGGACAACGTCGCCGCCGAGCTGCGCTGCGGTGAGGCCACATCGGCGAAGGCCAGTGTGTTGAGCGCGGTGAACTGCATCGATCGCGAAAGGCCGGCGATCAGCATCAGCGCCACCACCAACGCTTGCGGCGTCTGCGGCGAAAGCACCGCGCAGGCCATGATCGACAGAGAGGCGATCACCCCGTTGACGATCAGCACCGGACGGAAGCCGAAGCGCCTCAGTGTCGGCGTCGTCACCGCCTTCATGCCGAGATTGCCGAGGAAATAGGCCAGGATCATCATGCCGGCATCGACCGGGCTCAGGCCAAAGCCGACCTGGAACAAAAGCGGCAGCAGGAACGGCGTGGCGTTGATGGCGATGCGGAAGATCGTGCCGGCCGACAGCGTCGAGATGGCAAAGGTCTGCACCTTGAAAGCTGTGAGGTCGAGCAGCGGATGGTTGGCGCGTTGCAGATGCCGCACCGCCAGCCAGCCGACCAAAATGCCCGTGCCGAGCAGTGCCACGGTCGTCAACACACCCTCTTCCGGATGCGCGATGCGCTCGAGGCCATAGAGCATCGCGGCGAGCCCCACCGAGGTCAGCAGGAAGCCCGGCCAGTCGAGCGGCTTGGCTCCGGCTTCGCGGTCGCCGGGAATGAAGCGGGCGACCAGTGCCAAACCGGCAACGCCAAGCGGGATGTTGATGAAGAAATTCCAGTGCCAGGAGAGATAAGTGGTGATGAAGCCGCCAAGCACCGGCCCGACCACCGGCGCAAACAGCGCCGGCCAGGTGATCAGCGCCGTGGCGTTGAGAAGCTCGGATTTCGGCGCGTTGCGCAGCACCAGGATGCGGCCGACCGGCGTCATCAGCGCGCTGCCCAGGCCCTGAACCGCGCGTGCGGCGACGAACTCGGCCAGGTTCTGTGAGATGCCGCAAACGAGCGAGGCCAGCGTGAACAGGGCGATGGCCACGAGGAAGATGTTGCGCGCGCCAAAACGGTCGGCAAGCCAGCCGGACAGCGGCACGAACACCGCCATGGTCAGCATATAGACGGTGATGCCGATGCTCATCGCCACCGCCGGCACGCCGAAGGATTCTCCCATCTGCGGCAGCGATGTCGAGATGATGGTCGAATCCAGAAGCTGCATGAAGAAGGCGACGGCGACGATCAGCGCCACCCGCCGGGCTTGCCGCGCCGCCGGCGCGGTTTCGGGCAAGGCTTTGTTTTCGGGAATGGCGGTCATGCAAAGAACTGTCCGAAGGGGAATTTTCACCCGCTCCATCGGCAACCGCACAATTGTCCGGCAAACCGATGACCCACCGGTTTCAACAGCATCCGGCCGGTGCCGTCCAGACCTGGACCAACAAACTTTCGTGTGGCATCGCAGCCGCCATGCGATGACCTGGCCCTGGCGCCGAACCGGCCTTTTACGATCCGCGATGATGCTTCGTGCCGCAGCCGGCGTATCTCATGCGGCTTCGATCTTCTCCAGGAACAGGCTGAGCTGGTCCGGGTCCATGTGCACGACGTGCCTGTCTTCGGGATACGCCAGGCTGTTCACATCGGCGACATATTCGGAAAAGGCGGCGATGCGTTCGGCCTGCAGGCGATCGTATTCGGCGGCGAAATTGCGATAGACCTTGGAATGGCGCGGCATGTGGCCACGGTTCTGGCCAAGAATGTCGTCGGCGAACAGATACTGCGCGTCACAGCCGGTGCCCGCTCCCATCGACAGCATGATCAGCGACGTGCGTTCCGAAATCGCCTTGGCCACCTCGACCGGCACCACCTCGATCTCGGCGCCGATCGCGCCGGCGGCCTCCAGTTGCTTCACCGCCTCGAACACCTGCATGGCGGTATCGGCGGTCTTGCCGACAGCCTTGAAGCCGCCCGTCCAGGTGGCGCGTGACGGGATGAGGCCGACATGGCCGATCACCGGAATGGCATCGTCGGCCATCCGCTTGATGGTGGCGTACCCGGCGCTGCAATAGACCGCATCGGCGCTGGCCTTGTAGAGCCGGAACGCCCAGCGGACGAAATCATCGGCGGTGCCGATTTCGAAGAAATTCTCGCCCGGCATGGTGAACAGGCTGGGTGCCGCATCGCGGTATTGCGGATTGAGCACCAGCTCCGGCGGCACCGAGACGATATCGACGCCGGCGCGTTCGGCGGCCTCGGCCTCGTCCATCGTCAGCACGCGCAGCATCGTCAGCTGCCGCTTGCCCTTCATGGCACGCAGGTCTGCGACGGTCGGTCTTTTCCGGCTCATGGATTTTGGTTCCCTTTGCTACGTGACAGAAGGCCGGTCAGGCGATCTGGATCATCACCTTGCCAGCTTCCACCTTGACCGCATAGGTCTGCAGATTGACACAGACGGGAGCCCCTTTGGCCTGGCCGGTCTTGTAATTGAAGCGGCCATTGTGCTTTGGGCATTCGATGATGTCGTCCATGACAAGCCCATCGGCCAGATGCGCCTTCTCATGCGTACAAAACCCGTCGGTGGCGAAGAATTCATCGTCCGGCGAACGGTAGATCGCGAAGGTGCGACCGCCATGGTCGAAGCGGATGACATCTTCCTCTTCGACATCGTCCACGGCGCACGCTTCGACCCAATCGGCCATCTCTGCTTCTCCCGAAATTTCTGCGTTGCGCTGGTGCGCAGTACCTACTCAGCCGCTGCCGACATGTTCACTTCGTGGAATTCGCCACGATAGGGCCGTGCGGTTGGCGGCAGTTCGCGCTTGAGGAAATAATCCTCGTATTTGAGCTGCCTGAGCAGGACAGGCCAGACCTCGCGATAGGCATGCCATATCGACGGGTTCGGTTCCGGCAGATCGTGCTTGATCAATTCATGCAGCCTGGGCAGCGCGTGATAGGGCACCATCGGAAACATGTGGTGCTCGACGTGGTAGTTCATGTTCCAGTAGATGAACCGGCTGATCGGGTTCATGTACACGGTACGGGTGTTGAGCCGGTGATCGACGACGTTGTCGGCCAGACCGATGTGTTGCAGCAGGCCGGTCATCACCATGTGCCAGGTGCCGTAGAGGCGCGGCACGCCGATGAGCACCACCGGCACCCACGACTGCATGGTGAGGGCGAGTGCTATCGTGGCGATGTAGACGGCGATGTGCCAGCGCGCCGCGATGACGGCCTTGTGCTGTTCCATCTCGGGAACGTAGCTTTTCTCGTCGGGCGTCAGCTTGCCGAACGCCTGGCGTACCAGTGCCGGAAGCGAATAGCGAAAATCGAGGATGCCGGTGAAAGCCAGCGCCGCACGCAAAAGGTCCGGCGGGCGCATCACGGCGATCTCGGCGTCGCGGCCGACGATGATGGTGTCGGTGTGGTGGCGGGCATGGCTCCAGCGCCAGGTCACCGGGTTGCGCATCAGCATGAAGCTGGCGATCTGGTAGACGACATCGTTCATCCAGCGCGTGCGGAAGGCAGTGCCATGGCCGCATTCGTGCCAGCGCGAGTCGCTGGACGAGCCGTAGAGCACGCCGTAGACGAAGAAGAACGGCACGCACCACCAGGTACCCCAGAAATAGATGGCGCCGGCGGCCGAGCCGAGGATGGCGACGATCCAGATGATCGTGTCGCGGATCGCCGGGCCGTCTGAGCGCTGCATCAACTCCTTGATCGCCTTGCGGGGAACATCCGTGTGGTACCACTCCGCCGAGGCAAGCCCGGTTTCGATCGCCCTGCGCGTGCTTTCGCCGACCAGGCTGTAATCGCGCTTTACCGTGCCAGCCATTGTGACCTCCAATTCCCGATCGGCCGCGAGCCCTCCCCGCTCCAGCCGGAACCAGCCTCCCAACTGGTGTCCCGTATCGTCGTCGCCATTATCACGACCTGCCTCCAAGAACAGGAAAATGGCCCGACGGCTGGGGATAATCCTGCTGCGGCTGCGTGGCGATTGCCGCGATCCGGCTCTCGGCGACGGCGATCTCGCCGGCGCCGTCGAGAACCCGGAAAACGGCATTGTAGGAGCGGCTCTCGCCATGCTCCAGCCAGATCATCTCGCCGCGTTCGCGCGCCGCCAGATTTCCCAGCACATGATGCGTCGACGGCTCGATCCCAAGCGCGTACTGCCCGGCCTGGAAATTCTGCCATTGATAGGCGCAGGGCAATTGGTCCTTGCGCGTGACCACCTCGAAGCCGAGGCCGAGCCTGTCGTTGACCACCGCCACCGGCACTTCGCCGGCGCTGTCGGCGCCGAGTTCGTGCTGCCAGACCTGTTCCTTGAACCCCGGTTGCGGCGCCGGCACCGTGCGGTAGCCGACCTTCTGCGCTTCATAGCGCTCGCCGGCATGGCCTGCCCAGACGACGTCGCGGATCGGCGCCAGGTAGCGCGCGCCCTCGTCGAGTACCGGATGGCTGACATTGATGTGGTAGAAATACATATGCGGCGTACGGTTGAAACCGTGATTGACGACACGGTCCGAAAGCCGGATCTCGTTGCCGCCGACATCGGCCTCGATCCGCCGCAGCAGGTGCAGATCCTCGCCGAATACAGTCGATTGCTGGACGATGCCTTCGGCCCACAACACGCAGCGGTCGCCGTCCCAGGTCTCGCCATAGCCGGTCAGCCGCGCCGGAATGGTGCTGACACGGCCGTGCAGCGAATGGCGCACCGTCTTCTTCGGCGGGTAGTTATAGGTGTCGGCGGGTACTTCGTTCATGAACAATATATGGTCGAGGCCGCAGGTCAGCAGAAGGCCGGAAAACGACCGCGCCCACGCCAATCCCTCCTCGCCTTCATATTCGTGCAGGCCGGGATGGCGAAAACCGCTCGGCGAGTGCCAGCCGATCGCCTGGCCCCTGAAGTCGCAATCGGCGATATCGAGCGCCCGGTCGACCAGCGCGGTGAAGCGCAGGCCGGAGCCGGTGCGGAATTCGAGCATGCGGATGCCGCGCTCGACGCCGTCGCCAAGCGTCATCAGCCGCACGCCGGCGAACTGCGACAGCATGCCGGAGCGTTCCGAGACCTGCCGGCGCGACAGCGTCTTGCCGTAAAGCTTTACCATGTGACGGCCAGTTCTTTCACTTTGCTCCCGTCCTTCACTTCGCTCTCGTCTCCTTGAGCAGGGCCGACATGTCGGCACCGGTGATGATGCTTTCCACGGTCAGCAGATCGGTATCGGCGACCGTCTGCTCGGCGACGATCTCGCCGCGGCGCATGACGATGATGCGATCGGCGACCTGGAAGACGTGATGGATGTTGTGGGTGATCAAAAGCACCGAGTGACCGGCGTCGCGCACTTCCTTGACGAAGCGCAGCACGCCGTGCGTTTCCTCGACGCCGAGATTGTTGGTCGGCTCGTCGAGGATGATGACCTTGGCGGCAAATTGCATGGCACGCGAAATGGCGATCGATTGGCGCTCGCCGCCCGACAGCGTGCTGACCAGTGCATCGGCGTCGAGTTTCTTCGAGATGCCGACGCGCTTCAAAAGCGCCGAGGCGGCATCGCGCAATTTGGCGAGATCGAGCGGCGCGAACACGCCCAGCCATTTGAGATTGACCGGTTCGCGGCCGAGGAAAAGATTGCGCGCGATGCTGAGATCGGGCGCCAGCGAGGTGTCCTGGTGGATGGTCTCGATGCCGAGATCCATCGCGTCGCGCGTCGAGCGGATGGAGACCTTCTGGCCGCGCACATAGATCTCGCCGCGATCGACCGGAAACACGCCCGAGATCGCCTTGATCAGCGTCGATTTCCCGGCGCCGTTGTCGCCGAGCAAGGCCACCACTTCGCCCTCGTTGAGCGTGAAGGAGGCGCTCTTCAGGGCGCGGACGCTGCCGAAGGACTTTTGCAAATTCTGCAGCCGAAGCACTTCCATGATCAGCTCCTGGCGGCGTTCTTCTGCAGCAAAGCGTGCAGGATGAGCATGGCAAGGATGATGACGCCGACGAAGATGTTGTAGGCGAGCCCAGGCACGCCGATCAGCACGATGCCGTTGCGGATGCTGCGCAGCATCAGCGCGCCGACGATGGTGCCTAAAATGGTGCCGCGTCCACCGGTCAGCGCGGTGCCGCCAACCACCACCATGGCGATCACTTCGAGCTCGTACCCGGTGCCGGCCACCGGCGAGGCGGCAGAGATGCGAAAGGCGCTGATCATGCCGGCGAGACCGGCAAGCACCGAGGTCAGGATGAACAGCCAGATCTTGACCGCATCGGCCGGCACACCACGCGCCACGGCAGCGTTACGGTTCGAGCCGATAGCACTGATCCAGTTGCCGAGCTTGGCGTAGCGCAGCACATAGATCGCCAGTAGCGACAGGCCGATGAACCACCACAGCGAGGTATAGAAACGGAACGTTCCGATATTGAAGCTGCCGGCCAGCAGCGTTACGAAGAAGCCAGGCTGGTCCCAGGATTTCAGCGGAAATCCTTGCGTGATGTAAAGCGCTGCCCCGCGCACGACGAGCAACATCGACAGCGTCACCAGGAAGGACGAAATGCCGATCTTGGTGACGATCAGCCCGTTGATCGCGCCGATCGCTATGCAGAGCAGCAGGCCGGCCAGCAGCGCGACGCCAATATCAAAGCCGCCGTTCTGCACCAGCAGCATGACGACGACCGGCGCCAGCCCGAACACGGCACCGACCGAAAGGTCGAACTCGCCCGCCGTCAGAAGCAGCGTCATGCCGAGCGCGATGATGCCGAGCTCGGGCAGGAACGCCATCATGTTGGAGATGTTGAGCGGCGACAGGAAATTGGCGTCGGCGATCGCGAACACCGCCAGCAGGACAATCAGGATGACGAGCGAAGAGAACTGCGGCGAGCGCATCAGGCTCGACCTGCGTTTGGCACGCGGCATTTCCTCTTCTGCGGCAATTGTCATGACTGTTTCGACCATATCTCAAGGTGACGCCCGCCGCCTGCGCGGCGAGCGTCAGTTCCAATCACTTGTTGTAGAGTTTCAGGATCGGTTCGACGCTCGAGGCGTCGTAGAGACTGAACGTGTGGATGTCGTAGCCGATCGGTTCGCCAGCGGCGGCCAACCCGAGCAGCGCCACCGGCATGAAGCCCTGCGCCGATGGGAACTGCCAGGCAGCCGCGTTGATGAACCCAGACTTCACTGACTCGGCCGTTTCCTTCGAATTGCCCCAGCCGACGACCGGGATCTTGCCGGCCGGCACGCCGGCGCCGTCGAACACCCGCTTGACGCTGGCCGCGACGGAATCGCCGAGCGCGATGATTGCCGGCGGGTTGTTGGCGACCATGTAGTCGGTCATCTTGGCGATGATGCCGGCCGGATCGGTGCCGCAATCGACCACATCATATTTGATGCCGAGCGGATCGAAGACGCTGGCGATGCCTTCGGTCTCGAGCTGCTGGTAGCTGGCGCCCGGCACTTCGACCGGCAGGAACACTTTGTCGCCCTGCTTCACCATCTTGTGGTCGACCAGATATTTCGCCCAGATGACACCGGCTTCCTTAAGGTCGGCGCCGACATAGGCCTGACGGCCGGTTGCCGGATCGTCGGTGTTGAAGAACACGATCGGGATACCGGCCGCCTTCGCTGCCTTGACCTCCTCGGTCCACAGGCCGGGCTGCGCCGAGGTCGTGGCGATGCCGTCCGGCTTGGCGGCAAGTGCGGAGTTGAAGGCCTCCTTCTGCGCCGCCATGTCGCCACCGCTGAACGAGATCTTGCAGGTCACCTTGAGCTGGTCGCAGGCCTTGGTGGCGCCGGCATTCCAGTCGATCCAGAAGGCATCCGACGGGCCGCCATGCGACAGCAGATAGAACGTCTTCTGGGCGTCCTGCGCCAGCGCCGGCGTACCCAGCGCAACACCGGCGAGAACGGTCGCCGCGGCAGCGATTTTCAACGCGAATTTCAACATTTCTCTTCCTCCCTTGTTTCGTAGCCGAACCGCGCCATCACAGTCCGTTGGCGCGGAATTTCCCGTCGAGGAATTTCTTGGCGCGCGGCACGTCGTCTTCCGAAAGATGTTCGATGATGACCGGGATGTTCGGGTGCTTTTCGGCCAGCCGCTTGAGATAGAGGTCGTAGTTCAGCGAACCGAGACCGGGCGCCGGCAGCTCGATCTCGCCGACGCCGCGGAAAGTGTGGCTCTCCAGCGCGTCGTCGTCGCCGATATCTGCGTGCTTTTCCGACTTGTCGCCGCCGGAACGCTTGACGTCCTTGGCGTGGGCTATCTTGATCTTGTCGGTCAACGTGTCGAACACCTGGTTCAGGATCTGGTCCATCCTGTCGATGTTGTGCGTTTCGAAATAGTTGGTCGGGTCCATCAGCAGGCCGAGGCCTGGGTGGTCGACCTGCGCGAACATCCTCACCGTCTCTTCGACCGAGCCGACGACATTGTTGACATAGGTTTCGAGCAGGAAGACCGCGCCGTGGTCATAGGCGGTCTGGGCAAGGTCGGCGATGACCTTGCGGCATTCCTCAAAACCTTCCTCGGTCTTGTTCTTCGGGTGATGCACCCAGTCGGACTCGGTGTTGTAGGTACCGGTTTCCGAGATCACGTAAGGGGTGCCGAAATGGCGTGCGTTGCGGATGATCTCCTTCAAATAGCCGACGCGCCTCTCGCGCTCGCCCATATCCGGATGGATGATGTTGGTGTAGCCCGATACGCAGCAGATCGGCAGATTGTGATCGCGAAACGTATCGCGGACGGTCTTGGCCTTGTCCCTGGTGATCTGCCCGGCCGACAGATCTATGTCCTTGAAATGCAGGTCGAGCTGCACGGTGTTGAAATCGAGCGCACGGATCTTCTGCGCGGTTTCCTTGAGGCTATACGGGAAATAACCCGTGAAAATACCTGCCTGCATCATGGTGTGAAGTCCTCCCTGTAAGTAATTCAGTCAGTTGATATTTCGGAAAGTTTGACTGTCCGGCCCTTGTCGATCGAACGATAGCCGGCTTCGACCAGCGCCATAGTCTTGACGTTGTCGGCGACCGACAGCGCCGGCGGCTCGCCCGTCTTGACCGCGTGCTGGAGCTGCTCCATGACGCCGATAAAAGCATGCGGGAACCACATCGTGTCCCAGCTGGGTGTCACCCATTCACCACCGGTGGTCTCGGTCGAGGCATAGGTCAGCGTCGAGGCAGCGCCAGTCGGCCAGCCGATGGTACCCTTGGCGACGCCCTTGGTGCCGTCGACGCGCCAATTGATGTGCTGGTCGTCCTTGTAGCCCTCCTGGCGCGGCCCGGACCAGACATCCTCCAGCGATACGGCGAGCACGCCGGACGGGAACTTGATCGTCGACACGGTGATGCCGTCCGAATGGTCGAAGCGGGTGCGCGGGTCCTTGCGGGTCAGGGTGGTGATCTCCAGGGGATCGCCGAACAGGAAGCGCAATACGTCGAGATGGTGGACGCTCATATTGGCGAGCGTCAGCCGGTCATAGTCCTCGAGGAAGCTCTGCCAGTGCGGGATCGCATGCATGTCGATCTGGGCGAAAACGATGTCGCCGAGCGCGCCGCTGTCGATGATCTGCTTCAAGACGCGCATCGACTGGTCGTAACGCATGTTCTGGTTGACCGAGAGGATCTTGTCGGCCTTGGCCGCCTCGTCGCGGAGTTTGACGGCCTCTTCAAGGGACAGCGCCAATGGCTTCTGCGCCAGGATCGCCTTGATATGTGCTTGCTTCAGCGCATGGCGGATCAGCGCCGGCTGCTGGTCGGGCGGAAAGGCAAGGTCGATGATCTCGACGTTCTTGTCCTCGATGAGCTGTTCCGGCGTGTCGTGGACGGTTGGGATATCCCAGCGTTTGGCGACCTTCTCGGCGCTGGCCTTGGTCCGCGAGGCAATCGCCACCACCGGGAAACCGGCTTCCTTATAGGCGGCAAGGTGACATTCGGCCATGATCATGCCGGCGCCGACGCAGCCGATCCTGTATTCCCTGGTGCGGACTTTAACGTCCGGCTCGAAGCCGTTGCCCGCCATTTCTTGGCTTGCCATATGTTCCTCCCGAAGCTCGTTCCTTGCCGCCGCCGTCATCTTGCCAGCGCTCCCCCGCTCTGTCCGAAATAATGCACCCTGCCCGGCTCGCAGGATATCGCCACCATCGCGTCCGGCCTGATGTCTGGCTGGCCGCGCAACAGCGCCCGCAGACGCGCCTGCCCGGCGGCGAGCGTCACAACGGTGTAGCCGCCGAGCGGCTCGACCTCGAACACTCGCGCCGGGCGGCCCGCGCCCCCCTCCGACCAGGCCTTGACCTTGATGTCTTCCGGCCTGAGTCCAATTTCCACGGCATCGGCCGGGGCGCCGGTATCCGCGATGCGGATCGTGCCTTCCGCCGCCTCCACGCCTTCGGCGCCGTGCACCGACTTCAATATGTTCATCATCGGCGACCCGAGCAGCCGCGCCACATAGGTGCTGGCTGGCCGGTCATAGATCTCGGCCGGCGCGCCGATCTGCCTGATCTTGCCGTTCTCCAGAATGGCCATTCGGTCGGCGACCGACATCGCTTCTTCCTGGTCGTGCGTGACATAGATCAGCGTCTTGCCGAGCTCGCGCTGGATGCGCTTCAGCTCGACCCGCGTTTCCTCGCGCAGCCGGGCGTCGAGCGCCGAAATCGGGTCGTCCATCAGATAGGCGGCCGGGTCGCGCACCAGCGCACGGGCGATCGCCACGCGCTGCCGCTCGCCGCCTGAAAGCTGTGCCGGCGGCTTGTGCAGGATATGGCCGATATGCAGCTTGGCCGCGACGTCGGCGACGCGCTTTTCGATCTCGGCTTCGGCGACCCGGCGTTCGACCAGCGGAAAGCGGATGTTGTCGCGCGCGCTCATATGCGGAAACAGCGCCAAATTCTGGAACACCATGGCGACGTTGCGGTCGGCCGGCGACACTGTGTTCACCGGCTTTCCGCCGATCAGGATCTCGCCCGCGTCCGGGGTTTCCAGCCCGAGCACCAGACGGAGTATCGTCGACTTGCCCGACAGCGGCGGCCCGAAGAAGCAGAAGAACTCATTGTCGTTGACAGTGAACGAGGCGTCGTCGACGGCGAGCGTGTTGCCGTAGCGTTTGGTCACATTGCGGAAGGCGATATCGGCCATGGTCTCAGCCCGCTCTCAAGGCGAGGCCGGTGACGGCGTCGAAGACGCGCACCGCCTCCACCGCAGGTGCGACGACGGTTGTCTGCCCGATCGCCAGCCCGACATCATTGTCGAACACCGCCTTCACCGCAGTCTCGCCGTCGCCAAGGTGGATGATGGTGCGCGCGCCGATCCGCTCGACGAAACTCACCGGCATGGACAGGCCACGGCCGTCTTCAGCCAGCGTCACCTGCTCCGGTCGAAAGCCATAAAACACCTCGCCGCGCATCCTGCGTACGGCATTGGCGATCTCGACCGGCAGCGGCGGTGTCACGCCGAGTGGGCCGAGATCGACGACCAGGCCACGGTCGCTTTCCGCCGGCCAGCCCTTGAGCAGGTTCATGCCCGGCGCGCCGATGAAGCGGGCGACGAAGACATTGGCCGGATCGTTGTAGACTTCCAGCGGCGTGCCGACTTGCTGCAGCACGCCATGGTCCATCACCGCGATGCGGTCGGCCATGGTCATCGCTTCGAGCTGGTCGTGGGTGACGTAGACCATGGTCTGCCGGAACTGCCGCTGCAACTGCTTCAGTTCGGTCCGCATCACCGCCCGGAATGCGGCATCGACATTGGAAAGCGGCTCGTCGAGCAGGAAGATCGCCGGCTCCATGATCGCCGAACGGCCGATCGCCACTCGCTGCAATATGTTGACCGACAGCCTGTCCGCCTTGCGGTCGAGCAGCGGCGTCAGTTGCAGCATCTCGGCAATGGCGCCGACACGGCGGCCGATCTCGGCCTTTGGTGCGCCGCGCATTTTCGGCCCGTAGGCGAGGTTCTGCCGCACGCTCATATGAGTGAAGATCGCATAGTTCTGGAAGACGAACCCGACGCCGCGCCGCCCCATCGGCACGCCGGCCATGTCGCGCTCGCCGAACAGGATCTTGCCGCTGGTAGGCTCTTCCATGCCGGCGATCATGTTCATCGTCGTCGACTTGCCGCAGCCGGACGGCCCCAGCAGCGCCATGAACTCGCCGTCGGCAATGGCCAGGTCCATCGTCTTCAGCGCGGTGAAATCGCCAAATTTCTTGACCAGGTTCTGCAGATGGATGGTGCTCATCAGGCCGCCACCTCGCGTACCCGAGCCATGCGTTTCATGGCAAACACCGCGGCGATGGACAGCACGATCAATATGGCCAGCGCGATTGCCGCCACATAGCCCCAGATCAGGTCCTGGGTGGTGAGCTTGTAGATGTAAACGGAGATGGTTTCGGTAGCGACGCCAGGACCGCCGCCGGTCATGATGTAAAGCGTGTCGAAGATCTTGAAGTTCTCGATCACCCTGATCGCCAGCGCGATGATGATGATCGTCTTCATCTTCGGCAGCACGATGGTGATGAATCGCTGCCAAGGGTTGGCACCGAGCAGCGTCGCCGCCTTGATCTGGTCCTCAGGCACGCCGACCAGGCCGGCAAGCAGGATCAGGAACATCAGCGGCGTCCACTGCCAGATATCGGCGACCATGACGGCGATGAGCGCCAGCGTCGGGTCCGACAGCCAGGCGATGGTGACGGGAAAGCCTGAGATCGCCGACAGGATGTCGTTGACCGGGCCGCCCGACTGAAACAGCATGAAGAACATGTAGCCGGCCACCGCCGGCACCACCATCATCGGCATCAAGAGGATCGAGTAGAAGATCCGCTTGCCGGGGAACTCGTCGGCAAACAATGTCGCGAGCGCCAAGCCGAGCAGGAACTCCGCCGGCACGCAGACGATCATGACGATGGCCGTGCGCTTCAGCGCACTCCAGAAGCGCGCATCGGCGGCAAGGTCGGTGTAGTTGGCGAAACTGTTCCACATCGACCAGGCGTTCCACCAGCCGGTGCCCGACAGCGGCGACCAGTCGGTCAGGCTGATGTAGAGCTGCATCAGGAGCGGGAAGACGGCGATGAACAGCACCAGGATCTGCGCCGGCAGCGTCAGCCGGAAGCCGAGCTTTGCGCCCTCGTCCGGCAGCACCGACGCCGCTTTGGAGGCTTGCATGTCGCCCTCCGAAATCGTCGCAGTCACCGCGCTCATTGCTTGAGCGCCCCGAAGGTCAGCCCGCGCACCAGATGGCGCTGGATGGCGATGCCCATGATGACAGGCGGCACTGCGGCTATCAGGCCGAGGGCTGCCTTGGCGCCGTAGAGTTGGCCGGTCATCGAGGAGGACAGCGAGGCCATGTAGACAGGGACCGTCACCCATTCGCGCGTCGTCAGAAGCAGCGCAATCAGATAGTCCGACCAGTTGAGGATGAAGACGAACAGCGCGGCACTGGCCAGCGGCGCGCGCATCATCGGCAGCGTGATGCGGATGAAGACGCGCCACCGCGAACAGCCCTCGACCAGTGCCGCCTCCTCGATCTCGCGCGGCATGTCGTCGAAGAAGGTCTTCATCAGCCAGAAGGCGAAAGGCAGCGTGACGATGCCGTAGATCAACGACAGCCCCCACCAGCTGTCGGTGAAATTGAGGAAGGCCCACATGATCATCACCGGGGTCATGACCGCCATCGGCGGAAACAGGCGAAGCTGGATCAGCGCCAGCGGCAGGTTCTGGCCCGAGCCGAAGCGCGACAGACCGTAGGCCGCCGCGGTGCCCGCCGACATGGCGATTGCCGTACCGAATGTGGCCGACAGCAGCGACGACAGGATCGGCTTCAAAGCTGTGCGGTCGAGGGCGACGATCAGATTGTTGGTCGATTCACCGAAGACGAAGCGGAAATTGCTGAGTGTCGGGTTCTTCGGCCACCATGTCAGGTCGGCGCCGGTCGCCGACCATTCGGCGATCGGCTTGAACGCCATCGACACCATCCACAGGATCGGCACCAGCGTCACCGCCATCGCCGCAAGGATCGCGGCATAGCGGAATATCTCGAAAGGAACTGAACGCTTCATCTTGCGGCTTTGCTGGGTCCTTCGTTGCCGAGGGGAAGAGCGACCGCTCCTCCCCTTCTTGGTAGGATCCTTGGAAGGATCAGGCGATCGGATCGAGGACGGTCGGCCAGGCCTCCTTGTTGGTCTTGATCGCTTCGAGAAGCTTCTCCTCGCCGGTGCGGCGGGCAATCTTCTTCCACTCGGCCTCGGTGTCGGCCATCGCCTGCTCGGCTGTCTTGGCCTTGGTCAGCGCGGCGACGAGGTTCTCGTCGAGCGCGTTGTGGAAGGCGGTGGCGCCGGGATAGTTGATGGTGGGCACGGTGCGGGCGACCGTCTCGCGCACCACGTCCATGTGGTAGGCGTGGTAGGTCTGGCGAACCAGCGGATCCGAGAAATCCGATAGCCGGAACGGATCGAAGTAGCCGCCCGGATTGGCAGTCATCCAGGCGTAGATGCGGCTTGAGCCCAGCCACTGCAGGAACAGGTAGCAGGCCTCCGGATTCTTGGCTTGCGAGGACACCGACGCCGACAGATTGAGCCACAGCACCGACCGGCTGACCAGCTTGCCGTCGATTTCGCGGCCGGGCGGCAGCATCGAGCCGATCTTGCCGGTGACAGCTGAATCCTTATTGCCGGCATTGTCGAGGAATTTCGGCAGATTGGAGAAGGCACAGGTCATGGCCGCGCCGCCCTTGGCGAAATTGCCGTACTGCTCCGGCCAGCCCCAGGAGATCGCATCCGGCGAATGGTGCGAAAGCGACGCGATGTACTCGCTGGTCGCCGCGATACCTTGCTCCGAATTGATCAGCGGCTTGCCGGTGTCGTCGAACAAGAACTGATTGGGCGAAGCCATTGAGACATAACGCTGATACCAGTTGGTGTAGCCCCAGCCCTGGTTGCGCAGATCGGTCGAGCCGAACAGGCCCTTGTCCGGGCGCTGGAAGAAAGCCGCGATCTCGTCATGCTGCTTCCAGGTCTTCGGCGCCGCCAGTTCATAGCCGTATTTGTCGGAGAAAGCCTTCTTCTCGGCTGCGTCGCCGAACAGATCGGTGCGGTAGACCCAGGTCTGGAAATCGCCATCCAGCGACACGCCGTAGGTCGAGCCGCGATACTGGTTGAGCAGCGAGACGCCCTTGGCGCCGTTGACATAGCCGCGCTCGGGATCGTCCCATTCCGGCTTGTATTGCGCGACGAAGTCGTCGAGCTTGAGGATGCCGCCGGTTTCGGCGAGGTCGCCAAGACGGTTCCATTCGACCGCGTAGATGTCATACGCCCCACCCTTGGTGGAGATGTCCTGCATCGTCTTGGTGAATTCCTGGCCGTTTGGCACACCGACGATTTCCAACGGAATGCCGGTTTCCTTCTCCCAGAGATCCTTGATCGACGGCGCGCCGGCCGGAAACGGCTGGGTCAACTGGCCGATCGAGCCGTCGGACAGGCCAAGTACGATCTTGGCCGGCGCCTTGCCGGCGCCCTTCATCGCCTTGGCCGCCTCGATGGCGCGGCCCTCCGGCGTATCGGCACCATATTGATAGCGCTCCGAACCGTCGAAACCCGTCGGGCCACCGATCATGCCGGGCGCCAGGGCATCGGCCGCATAGGCACGGCTCGGGCGAATGAATTTCGGTGCAATACCTGCGGCGGCAACAAGGACTGCCGCCTTTCCACCGGACGCCAGCAAACGGCGCCGCGACACGCGGACCAAATTCGACATTGGAACTCCTCCCTCAGGGCCTTGTTTCCTCCACGGCCCTTATGATGGATATTGACGGCACTATACGAAGCCTGTCAACATCATAAATAATCAAAATGCATCATAACATCTCACGGGAGGGGAAGAATGGCGTTTGTAAGGGCTCTCATACTGAAGCCGGTGCTTGAATTTGAGGGAGCCCGGCTGCCCACCTCCCCGCTTTGGTCTGCTTGGGCACTCTGGTGTAGCGCAACGGCTTGCGCATCGGCCAAGGCCGGTTACATCATTTCCCATCAGAATCGCCGACGGCGATGAAGCCGCTCTCCGACGGTGGACCCATGAAATGCGTGATCTCGATGCGCCCCTGGCGCGTTTTGGAATGAGGTGATCGACAGTGCGGTCCACCCTGACAGACATAGCCCGGGAGGCCGGCGTTTCGGCCGCCACGGTCGACCGTGTGCTCAACAACCGCGCCGGGGTCAGGGCGCGCACCCGTGAGGTCGTGCTCGAAACGGCACAGCGGCTTGGCTATATCGCTGAAAATTCGAATAATCCGAGCTCGCTCAACGCGGTTACTGGCGAGGTCATACGGCTGGATTTCGCCCTGCCCGCCGGCACCAATTCCTTCATCAAGATGCTGCACCGCCAGATCGAGGCGCAGGCGCAGGCGCGGCCCGACCTCGACGTCCGTGTCGCTACTATCGAAGGTTTCAATCCGGACCGGCTTGCGCGTCTGCTGCAGGAACTGCACGGGCAGACGCAGGGCGTCGGTGTGATCGCACTCGACCATCCGACGGTCCGCGAGGCGATCCGCTCGCTTTCGACCAGCGGCGTCAGGGTCGTCACCATCGCTTCCGACATCCTGCATGTGCCGAGGGTTGCCTATATCGGCATCGACAACCGCGCCGCCGGCCGGCTCGCCGGCTACCTGCTCAACCGCTTCATGGGCGCAGGGCGTCCGGGCAAGGTCGCGCTGTTCGCCGGTTCGCTCTCCTACCGCGGCCACGAAGAGCGCGAGATGGGCTTCCGCCACATACTGGCGGAAGAATCGCCCAATCTGCAGATCGTCGAGATGCGCGAGATGCTCGACGACCGGGAGAAGGCCTATTCGGAGGCCTCCGCCCTGCTGGACCGGCACCCGGACCTGGCCGCCATCTACAATGTCGGCGCCGGCAACACCGGCATCGCCCGCGCACTCAAGGAGCGCGGGCGCGCGCTGTCGACGGTCTTTCTCGGCCATGAGGTGACGGAAGGCACCAAGGAGCTTCTGCTCGACGGCACGCTGGACGCGGTCATCGACCAGAACCCGCGCGTAGAGGCCCGCGAGGCGCTCAACACCTTGACCCATGCGGTCAGGGGCTTGCCTTACGAACTGCACCAGCCACGGCTGCAAGTGATCTTCAGGGAAAGCATCCCGGAGATCTGAACCAGGTGAAGAAGCACGGGTGCGTCACAAATTCATAATCGCTCGGGCGAGATTTTGGCGGCCAGATCAAGGGTCCGACCGAGAATCTTCGATCAGGCTCAGACCTGCAAAATTAAATTGACTATTATCATCATGTTTTAATAAGTATCCCTGCCCGGCCCGTGTGTCGAGGCTTCTCCATCATGCCAGCCAGGGCCAACGGCCGCCGCCAGCAATCTTTGCTTTTCCCGGGGCTGCACGCATGAAACAGACAAGCAACAAGACCTTGATGGCGAGCACCGCGCTCGCCTTCGCGCTCGGCCTGTGTGCCGCGCCGCTGGCCGCCGCGCAGGAGCCGGAGAAGAACGGCGCCGCCGCCAAGGCCGATCGGCCGGTCAAGGTCGCCCAGCAGGCTAGAACTGGGCAGAACGAGCCGACCGTGCTCGACCTGATCACCATCTCGGCGACGATGATCAAGACGGCGATTATCGAATCGATGGCCGCCATCAGCGCCGTCGATCAGGAAGAGCTCGAACGCATCCAGCCTGACACCGCCGCCGACATGTTCCGCACCACGCCCGGCGTTGCCGCTTCGATGAACGGCGACGATCCGGCAACCGCCATCAACATTCGCGGCCTCGAACAATATGGCCGCGTGGTGGTGACGCTCGACGGCGCCCGCCAGGATTACTGGCGCGTCGGCCACGGCTCGGGCTCGTTCTATGTCGAGCCGGAACTAATCAAGGAAGCGACCGTCATTCGCGGCCCGGTCTCGAACGCCTATGGCTCGGGCGGCATCGGCGGCGTCGTCTCCTTCGAAACCAGGGATGCCGGCGATTTCCTCAAGCAGGAGGAGCGCTGGGCGCTGAGCGAGAAGCTGGGCAATGAGGATAATGGCGACGGCTTCACCACCAGCACCACCGGCGCCTACCGTTTCAGCGACGACGCCGACATCATCGGCAACCTCATTTATCGCGACCGCGACAGCTACACCGATGGCAATGGCGACGCCGTGCCATGGACCGGCGAGAGCATCACCAGCGGCTATATGAAGGCGACCCTGCGGCCGGCCGACGGCCACGAGCTCAAGCTCGGCGCGATCCTGCAGCGCTACAATGACCAGATCACCGGATCGAGCGGCTCGACCTCGCCAACGCTGAGCCGCTACGACACCGACACGACCAACCAGACCTACACGGCTGCTTATATGTGGAGGCCGGACGACAACGAACTGATCGACCTCAGTGTCAACGCATACCACAACCGCACGCGCGCCGAGCAGACGCAGGTCTGGCCGGCAACGGCGATCGGCAACTTCCGCTATTACGACGTCGCCACGACCGGCTTCAACCTGAAGAACTCCTCGCGTTTCGACGCCTGGGAGTTGGCACATACCCTCACCTACGGCCTCGACTACTACTATCTGGAGGCCTCGTCGGAGGCCGCGCATTTCGGTTCGGGCGAGCAGCAGGGTTATGGCGGCTTCCTGCAATGGCAGGGCGACTACAGCGACTGGCTGCAGCTCATCGCCGCCATGCGCTATGACGGCTACCAGCTCGACGGCAAAACGAAGACCGTGCCGCCGGCGGAAGCCTCGATTTCGGGCGATCGCTGGTCGCCTCGCCTCACCGTCGGCGTGATGCCGTTGGATGGCTTCCAGCTCTACGGCACCTATTCGGAAGGCTACCGGGCACCAGGCCTGCAGGACGTCTATCGCGGCGGCGGCGCGCATGGCGGCGGCGACAGTTACCAGCCTAACCTGCTTCTGCAGCCCGAAACGGCGAAGAACTGGGAAGCCGGGATCAATCTGAGATATGACGATGTGCTGGCCGCGGGCGACCTGTTTCGTGCCAAGGTCAACGTCTTCCACACCGCCGTCGAAGACTATATCGACGTCGACCTCACCGTTTTGCCGCGGATGGCGATCAACATCGGCGACGCGCGGCTGAAGGGCATCGAGGCCGAAGCCGTCTACGACTATGGCTGGGGGTTCGCGAACCTCGCCGGCGCCCTGATCGACGCCGAGGTCGTCAGCGGCGTCTATTCCGGCCAGACGCTGAACAACACGCCGCTCGACCGCTTCTCGGCGACCGTCGGCTTCCGCATGCTGGAAGACCAGCTCACCGTCGGTGCGCAATATCTCAGCGTCGGCAAGATCACCCGGACAAGCCGCACCAATCCCGACGCGCCGGTCGTGGTCGATGACGGCTTCGACCTGGTCAACGTCTTTGCCAACTGGCGCATCAACGACTACGCCAAGCTCGATTTCAGCGTCGATAACGTCTTCAACACCGCCTACACCGACCCGCAAAGCGCCTGGTCGACGACGGCGGCGACGGAACAGGGCAAGGGCCGCACCTTCAAGGTGGCGCTCACAGGCAGGATCGGAGGTTGAGAATGAGGGAAGCTTCAGTGAGCGGACTGGCCTGCGAAGCGCGCTTGAACCTGCGCAACCTGCCGCATTACATCGACCGCATCAGCGACAGGCTGCAGAGCTTCGATGCCGATGCCTCGCGGGAGGGGCAGCGGCTCGACTTCCGCTTCGCCTTCGGCGACGCGTCCCTTGACATGGAGCGGCTGGTGATGCGGGCCAACGCCGCCGACCGCGATGGGCTGGCCCGCATCAAGGACCTGCTGGCCACTGCCGTAGAGGTATATGCCAAGGAAGAAAGTCCCGAGATCGTCTGGACCGGCGATCTCGCCGAAGAAACCCGCCTCGCGCAGTTCCGTGAGATGGTCGTCACCCAAGTCGGCGACCTGACGCGGCATATGCGCCGCATCCGCTTCGCCGGCGAGGATCTCTCTCGTTTTGCGAAATTCGGCGGCATGCATATCCGCATGCTGTTTCCGACCAGGGACGTCCCCGATCCGCTCTGGCCCGTGCTCGGCAGCAATGGCCTCCCGGCATGGCCCTCGGACGACAGGCGCCCGGCAGCGCGCGTCTACACCATCCGGGCCCTCGACGTCGAAATGGGCATCATCGAGGTCGACTTCCTCATCCACCCCGGCGACAGCGTCGGCGCCCGCTGGGCCATGCAGGCGGCGCCCGGCATGAAGATCGGCATGATGGGGCCGGTCGGCCGTCGGGTGCGACCGGCGTCCTGGTATCTCATGGGCGCCGACGAAACCGGCCTGCCGGCGCTGGCTCGCATGCTGGAGACGCTGCCCGCCGAGACCAAAGGCGTGGCCTTCATAGAGATCGCCGACGATGGCGAACGGCAGGTCGTCGACAACGCAACCGGAATAGAGGTGCACTGGCTGCCGAGAAATGGGGTGCCAGCCGGGCTCGACGACAGGCTGGCGCGCGCCATCCGGTCAGTCGCATGGCCGACCGGTTCGGCATTCGGCTGGTTTGCGGCCGAAGCGGCAGCCGCCACGACGGTGCGCGAACACTGGCGCGGCACGCTGGCGCTCGGCCGCAACGAAACACTGGCGGCAGCCTACTGGCGGCGGGGCGCGGCGGGACTGATGGCCGGCTAGAGCTTGCTCACCATCGCTTGCGCATCTTCGCCCAGACCGATTGCGATCCGGTCGCCGGAGACAATGCCTGACACGTCGCAGACAACCAGCGGCATGCTGATTTCGTAGAGGAATTCGGCAACGATGGCGCCGACGGCAAGGATCGGGTCCGGCCGCTCCAGGATAATGCCGGCCGGCGCGGTGCCTCTGCGGATCGCTTCGGCCAGAACCGAAGACGAGGACGACGACCCTCGCCCGCTCGGCATCACCAGGATCTTGCCGGCGATATTGCCGCCCAGGTCCGGATGCGAATGGTCGATGATGTCGCCCGTTTCGACGTCGATCCCGCCCCAGAAGCTGAGCGCCTGCGAAAGCACCAGCGCTGGGCCTTGTGCCGAGCCGGAAAGGTGGAATGTACCGGTTCTGGCCGGCGTCTTCATGGCGCGCCTCGCACGACGCGGCCGGCCGCAGCCGAGCGGACGCAGTCTTCCATGTCACCGAAGGCCACCGAGACACCGATATTGCCAGGTGCGTAATGCGCCCATTTGCCCGAATTGGTCATCACCACGCCATCGAGACGCTCGAGGATCGACGTGACATAGGTGCAGGTGTCGGTGACCGGGACAAGGCCGAAGGCTTCCATGCCGGCCAGTGCGCCTTCGTCCTGCAACCGCGTCAGCGTCGCGCGCCCTGTGTTGACATAGATCGGGACACCCTTGCCTGGACCGACTTCGCGCAGCAGCGGCAACAGGCGCATCCACTCTTCATGGGAGAAATGCGGCGTGCCTAACGACACGGCTGCGAGCTGCACGCCGTCGGGAACGCTCGACAGCCTGGCCAGCGCATGGTGGATGTCAGCGCGAGAGATCCGGATTTTTTCCTCCGGCGCCAGGCCGTGCAACGCCTCATCCGGCGTCTTCGCCTCCGGCGTGATGCCGACGGCATGAAACAGCGCCACGGCACCCGTCGTTGCCGCCGCCGCCCCCAGCGCCTTCAATTGGTCCTCGTCGCGCGGCTGCGGCAGGCCCGATATGACAGGGATACGGTCGCCAGCCCTTTGCCCGATGATCAGCCCGACGCCGACAAACAGAGCGTCGCTTGGCTCGAAAGCAGCGTCAGTCAGCTCGAACAGGACCTGGCCTCGTCGATTTTCACTCAGATGCAGCCCCCATGCCGGCGCGCGCCCGGTAATTGCGCAGCACAAATCGATAAAATCGCCATAGCGGTTGGTCCGCGCGCCGATCACCGAATTGGCAAAGACGATGGCGTTGGATTCACCCCAGGCGATCTGCTCGCCGAACCTTGGCCGGAACCGGGTCTGATAGGGTGCGCAGGTGAAGGTCGCCTGGCAGCCGAGTTCCAGATGCGCCTTCATCAGGCGTCGCGCCGGCGTTTCTTGCGACACCGGCATCTTCACCAATCCGGTATGGATGAGGTCGAGCGAACCGACATTCAGCGTCGTCGGCACCCGAACGCGGCCGCCGCCCTCGATCAGCCTTTCGACGAAATCGAGGCTGGCCTGGCCGTGATAGAGGCAGCCGTCTATATGGGCACCGGCAATGTCCAGCAACTTGCGCGCGCCGACCGCCTTCGAAAAGGCAACCAGGATCGTCATGGCGGCAGCCGCTGCCGAGCCTTGCTCGCCATGCAGCATCGACTGGTCGCCGGCCGTCAATTCCAGCGTCATCGGCAATATTCCCGAGCCCGCACTATGCCGATCAAGCACTCCCTGATTACGGAGCGTCTGGCAAGACAGAGCTTTGGATCTCTTCTACTTCGCAGCCGTCAGCAGACCAGACGTTCACAGCTCATCGCGAAGCAAGAGAGACGCGAAGCACGGTCGCAGAGCGGGCGATCCGCGGCGGAAACGGCACTATTCCTTCGGCGCTATTCCTTCTGGGACGGTCCGTCGGCCGCGCTGCGGTCACCATCTGCAGAATGCGGCAGAATGCCGAAATCGCGCGACTTGGTCCCATGCGCCGCCGTCAGGAAACCATCGGCTGTGAGACCTCGCCTCAAAAGCTCACGTACCGCGGCCGACCGGCTCGGCATGTGCTTGTCGAAGCGCCAGTTCTCCAACGCCGCCAGTTCATCGACGGTCAGCATGATCTGCAATCGTTCCGGGCGTTCCAGTTCGGACATCTCGGCCTCCTGTCACACCAGCCTAAATGCAGCTGAGTTAGTGTGTTCCTAATTTTCTGTAGAGTTAGGTACGTGAGCAGAATGCGTCAAGGCCTTCGGATCAGCGAGTCATGCAGAAGTCAGATGAAGCGGATCAAGCGTCAGATAGGCAATCAACAAAATACGCTAACTATTTGACATAAAACGAGTTTTTAATGAATTTCGCTTGCCAATCGCGAATCCTGGGCGCATCGTGGAACATGAGGGACAAACCGCTCCTGAAGGGAAGGGTTTTCCATGCGCTACGGATTTTCGGTTCGCCTGCACGAAGACGTCAGTTCCCGAGTTCGGGCTGTATTGCGGTCCGGGATTGCCATCAATCTGACTGCTGTCGCCGAAGCCGCGCGACTGCAGAACCTCGCCGAGAATGTTGCGCGCGAGGACATCGAATGGCTCGTCATGCAAGCAGCCCAGCTCTACGGGGCGGCTATCGAGTTCGACGGCTTCGCGGAAACCGATCTGGCGGAGTTTGCGTGCCCTCAGCTGATGCAAAGCAGCCCCGCCGCGGGTTGGGACTCCCTGGAAGACGAAGCGTCCGCTTCGCCGGATCCTGGCCGTCAAACACACTGAGCGCGTGCTCGTGTGAGCCCCCGCCATGCTGACGCCACGTGCTCGGAAAAAAGCCCGCCGCAATGGCGGGCTTTGGACTGCTGGAGCTTTGGTGGACGAAGGCCTCTCGGCCTGGTCCGACATTCATCCGATGTATTCGCCTTAGCGGCGGGCGATCAGCAGGCACAATTGGCGCAGATCGCTGTCGTAAGTGCCTCCGCTGCTGAGCACGTCAACGCAGCGCTTCTTCATCCTGGCCAACTTGTCGCCCGACATGTCGGCAACGACCTGAGGCAAGCTGGGATTGCTGGGATTGCTGGGATTGGACGGGTTGGACGGATTGCTCGGATTGGTGCCACCACCGATCCCGACACCGGCGCCGACATTGATGCCGCTGCCGATCCCGACCCCCGCGCCAGCCCTAACGCCGCTGCCGATACCTACCCCCGCGCCGGCAGCAATGCCACCGGAACCGCCGATCGTCGCGCCGGCACCGGCGTTGATGCCGCTTCTGCCCCCGACCGATGCGCCGGCGCCCGCCGCGATTCCGCTGGAACCGCCAACCGTCGCGCCGGCACCGGCGTTGATGCCGCTACTGCCGCCCAACGACGCACCGAGGCCTGCCTTGATGCCGCCGCTGCCGCCAACCGTCGCGCCGGCACCGGCGTTGATGCCGCCGCGACCGCCAACCGTCGCGCCGAGGCCGGCTTTGATGCCGCCGTTGCCGCCGATGGATGTTCCAACACCAACGGCAATTCCGTCCGCGGCATTCACGGGCATCGAGAGCATGAAAATAACTGCGCTGCCTGCCACCGCATCGGTGATTGTTTTGATTAAGGTGGTCATAACACTCTCCTTGCTGTAGTTGCGCTGAACAGCCCGCGACGTCGCCGGTTGCATACCTACTAATTTGCAAGAAGATGATCGGTTTCGTTGCCGATCAGCTCGCTGGCCTCATGGTATATTTTCAAATAACAGCCGCGTGAAATTTGTAGTGAAATTTTCCGAAAGTTTTACTTTGGGATGGCCTCTACCGATTGAAGCGATGCGAGACTCAGCTGATGGCGCCGCAACAGACGAACGTTGCGACGGTCGGCGGCCAAAGAAGGCGAATTCCTAATCAGCAAACCACAACATCAAACCTACCTACGGTAATAGAACAAGGGGGGCCGAGAAGATCCGCGCTGCGCGGGTTTGCTTCACTGTGCTGCGTCATTTTTGCCGGAACCTTTCCATCACCCGGGTTGTTTTTTCTGTAGTCGTCACATGATGATAACCCAATGATGGAGATCAACATGCTTACGAAAATCGTGACAGCTTCCATACTTGCAGCCGGTCTGGCGACCGCGGCGATGGCCCAGAACGCCGGGTCGGACAACAATGCGCCTGGCAGCGAGAAGAGCATCGTCGTCCAGCCCAAGCCGAACGGTATTGACCCTGGCACGACCCGCAGCACGATGGGCACGACGGGTACCATGAACTCCAATGCGGACGAAAACTGCCCTGCAACCCCGCAAGGAGCTCAACCCGATGCCTCCAACAAGCCTGCCGGGACGGTTTCACCGACTGTCAACGACAACAATTGCGGTAAGTAGTTAGCCGCGCCAATCGGGCTTGCCATCGCGGGCTTGCGGCAGCAGGACCGGCAGGACTGGTTTTGCTGCCGATCATGGAACGATGCATGGGCCGACCACCCGCGAGATCCAGCGTTGGAATCAAATCCGCTTGCGTTCACGCTTTACGTGGTCGCGCCTTGGCTTTGCTTCCGTCCTTGCTGGCGGCCGGCCTAGGTGGCGTGCTTTCGGCTTCGGTCGGCTGGCGGTCTCCGGCGCGGCGGTTTCTGCGTCGATTTCGGCGGTAGCCTGATCCCAATGCTGCTGATGCGCCCCGTCGGGCCTGCCTGCCTGTTCCCAGATCGCGTGTGCTCGCTGGCGAATCCGTTCCTGCCTGTCCGTCACTGATACCTCCGTCGGCTCGGTTGATGCGTAAGCAACCTTGTTCTAGCTGAAATTTCGACCGGCGTCTTGAGCGGCAGGCGACACCGTCATTGAACCTCTCTGTCACACAGGACGGCGACCCCGAGGAGCGCCGCCTTCTTGATGATCAGCCCTTCAAGGTCCGCGTCCGAGCGCTCGGTTCCGGTGCGTTCGCGCAACAGTGCTATCGCCGCCTTCATCGACAGCAGGCCATCGCCTCGTTCAGCAAGCAGTTTGTCGACGGCGGCGGCCACGTTGACCGGCTCGACATGCGGCAGCATGGGAATGGCTCCTTTCCTTGTTTCGAGACGACAGCGGCTCCATCCCGATCCCTCGGGATGGAGCTCTCATTTGATAATTTAGGCCATGACCTTCCAAATCCGGTTCGCGGTTTGGCAACGCCGATCACTCGATGACCTGCACGATTTTGCGGGTGTCTGGGTCGACGAGCACGGTGCGATTGCCGACGACGACGTATCTGTACCGCACGTCTGGAACATCGATCGGTTGCAGCTCGACCGTATCGGGCAACGTGGAACCGATATTGAGCTCCACCCCCAGAAGACTGATCGACGCCAGCGGGTGCTTGTGGACGTATTCGCGGATGACCGTCTGCTGTTTGGGCGTGACAATCACCTGGTCCGCGGTGGCCACGCCGACGCCGGCAAGCAACGCCAATCCCGCCGCAGCAGGAACAAGGTGGATTTTCATCGTCTACTCCTGTTGTTACGGGCCTCGCCCTTACAATTGCGACGCGGCATTCCGGTCGAAGCGGCGAACCCTCTAGGCAAACGCCCACGCCACCTTGTTGTTCCGTAAGTGGCGGCTAATCGAACAGCGGTGAAGTGCCCGCGCGATGCGGCGAATGGACTGCGAATGAGCTTGCGGTGGCCCGCGTCGCAAGACGCGGGCCGATCGGTTTCCCGATCAGCAGCGATACCGGAGGGGGGTGATATCTACTGCGTCTAAAATAACATTTAGGACAAGCTAATGTTCCTCAGCGAGTGCAACAAACCTGCCGGCGCGAGCGGCGCGAAGTTGCCGCTCGTCGCTGCTACTGCTTTGGCGGCTGTGGCGGCACCTCGCCGGGCTTGATCACCGGGGTCTTGCCCTCATCCGGCGGTGGCGCCGCCATGCCCTGATCGCCCGTTGGCGGGGGCTTCAGGACCCCACCGCATGGCTCGAGCGTATCGGACAAATTGTTGCCGGCCGGCTTCTGCTGTTGGCTGTTCTGGTCCGGCGGCTCGACTTTGCAGCGGTCGGATTGCGCCTGTTCGCCCGGCTGCGCGGCCGCCGGCACCGCCAGCAGCAGCGCACCTAACATGTACGGCAAGAAAATGAGCGGTCTCATGTCGAGCTCCTTTCGCGCCAATATCTTCTGAATGTGAAGGCGGGCCGGCGCGATTGGTTCCGTCGTGCGGCAACGCGCGCGGACCGCGGCGGCCCGGAACCGGCCGCCAGACTTATGAGTTCAACCACAGAGCCAATTCAGGGCCGCTGACATTATGGAGAACCGGCGATGGAACCGCGCAGCAAAGAACGAACCGACGACGAGACGGAGAGCCCGACGATCGAGCAGCAGGACTGGGATGCCATCCGGAGCGGGAGAATCCTCCCTGACGGCGTGCCGCAAAACGGCGATATTCGCTATGACGTCGAGAAGAGCGGCGAACTGCCGGAGGAGGACGACGATAACGCTTACCAGGACAGCGACGAGGCCTTGCCGGACGATACCGATGAACGTGTCATTTCGCGCGATCTTGCAAGCGAAGGTGGCCCTTTCGACGAGGAATGAGCCGCCGCCTGCTTTCAATTCGGGAGGTCGAAGAGCGGCTCCTGGCAGCGATAGACCAGACATTGACCGTCGAGCGTCTTGATATACGCGGCGCGCGGCACCTGCGGCCAGTCGCATTCATTGCCGAATTGGCGGACGTAACGGTCGTAGGTGTTCTGGCCGGTGGTGAGCACGACAGAGCGATGCCTCTGGATCAGAAGCTGCGTCTGTTCGCATGTCATCGCGCGGCTGTCCGGCCGCGCGTAGGCCGTCGCGGCAAACAGAAGTGCCCCGGCTGTCAGGACTGCCGCTTGTGTCTGGACCTTGGCAAGCATGACACCATCTCCCATGCCTAACGCGCATCTTGGTCGGGCAGCGCCGGATCGAGCCGCCCTGTCGCGAAAGAAAGATCGTACAGAATGCGAGCAAAAATGCAAAAAGCCCGCCGCACCTTTCGGCGCGGCGGGCTCCAACTGAACGTCACTATTTCGGCGGGCTTGGGCGGCTTATTCCTCCTTCACCGGCCCGAACCGGCGCACGATAACCTCGAAGACGATGTCCGAGATCCACATCGCCGAGACGCCGATGAGGAACGCCGCGGCCAGCGTCGTGGTGTCGTCGTCCGGAGAAGGAATGGGCAGGCCGGCGGCGCGGAAATAATGCACGACCGGCAGCGTCAGATAAGCCGCCGCCAGCGCGCCGCAGATCGGCGAGGCCACCATTTCGCGGACCTTGTAGCGGTGGCGCGACAAGGCCCGCAAAATGCCGCCGGACAGGCCGGCGACCAACACCGGCGCCTTGATGCCCAGGACGTCGAGTAATTCGTGCATCATGGCGTCCACCCGCACCATCTGGCGCCCTGCCCGTTGAACGCGTTCATCTCGTCGAGCTCTGGCCGGGTCATGGCGGCGATCACGGCCGCCGATGGCCGGCGCGGCTGGTTGTGGTCGCACCAGACCTGGCGCGGATTGCCGGCCGGTGCGGTTGTCGCGCAGCCGGCGAGCACCACGCAGAGGATCAGCGCTTTGCCCATTTCTCAGCCTCCGCTCTTGCTGCCGCATCGGCCATGCCGGCGGCCTTGCGCTCTTCGGCGGCGGCCTCGCGCCTCATTTCCAGGCGATCCTCGGCGGCCGCGACTTTTGCCTCGGCCTGTTTGACCGCCTCCTTCTTTGCCCGGTTGATGCCGCCGGCAACGTAAAGGCCGATGCCGCCCGCCACGGCAGCGAATACCGTCATGACGACCCTGTTGCCGATGATGGCGCTGAGAATGCTGAGAAGCGCTGCCATCACAAGTCCTCCGCGCGGCGGCGGCGCAGGAACTCGGTCAAAACGCCGTTGATCACAAGAAACCAGGGGAACCATTCCCCCGGGATAATCGGCGAAAGGACCTGCGGGTCGACATAGGTGACGATAGTCGCGATGACGCCGATGGCCGCCTGAAGCCGCGCCCAGAATATTGTCTCGCTGTCGCGGAAAAAGCTCTTGATCCGGGTCCACATGTCATTTCCTTCCGAATAGCTTGAGGATGGCTGATAATTTGAGGATGGCGGCGATCAGCGCTGCCCAGAGGCCGGGCCTGGCGGCAGCCACGGCAGCCACGGGAGGCACGGGAGGCACGGGAGGCACGGGAGGCACGGGAGGCACAGAGGGTATAGCGGTCGCTTGGGGAACGGCAATTGGCTTCGCGGGCTCTGGCGGGACTGTGGGGACGACCGCCGACGACACCGGACCGGCAGACGGCCAGGGCGTGTCCTTGATGCGCGACCATTTGCGATAGGCCTCGGCAAGCCTGGTATCGTAGGCGTTCTTGCGATAGCCGGCGCCGTTGTAGCCCTTGGCGAATCCCGACCAGTCATGATTGCGCAGATTGTCGTCGAGCCGCTTCTCGACGATGAAATCGATCGCCGCGCCGAGCTGCAGCGCCTCGTCCGCCATCATCGCCTCGGCCATCGCCTGCACGGTAAGGAAGCCTGCCGCCATGAAATTCTCGCCGAGAACCTGGCCCAAGCCCCATGAGGCCGATTTGAGCGCCGCGGTTTCGTCGATCGCACAAGCTGCCCTGAGCCGTGGGTAGCTATCCCTGGGATAGGGCTTTGCGCCCCACTTCGGATAAGCGAGGCCGGCGGCTACCGCTTGTGCCCGCTTGGCACCCGACAGGTTGCGGTAGAAGACGTGCGGTTCGAACAGGATGACCGGCCGGCCAACGGCGTCGAAGCCATGCCCGCTCGTCTCGACATCGAGGAACGCGTGCATCTCGTCCTCGCCGACGCCGATCCGGGCACCGAGTTTCGGCAAGTCTATATCATCGAGGCGCCTGGCGGCGCCCCTGAACGTCATGTCCATGGGCAGTCCTTTCCGCCCTCGCGGGCAAGGTTTTGAGGTTGAAAAAGCAGATGCGCGGCGGCAAAGCAGAATTTGGCGGCAGCCCGCGCCGATGTGGCAAGGAAGGTTGATGTTTTCGACCCGCCGTGTGAAATGGCCGCGGGATGGTGCACATGTCTGATGATGAACAAACCGCTGCGGCACGCTGGTCGGTGAAGTCCGAGCTCCGCGCCGTCGCTCGCGACAAGCCGTTGCTCGCGGTGCTGGCGGCGATCCTCTGTCTCTATTGTGCGTTTATCGCCGGACCGATCGTCTATGCGGTGCTGGCCATCAACGGCATTGCGGATTTCTTCAAATGAAGCCGGTTCCGGCGATATCGCTGCGGTCCGGCGCGCTGCGTTTTCGGCCCCGAAATTGCTTGGCCTGGATGAAATTGCCTAGCCGGGATGAAACTGTTCCCGTCTATCGTTCGTAGCTTTAGCGGGAGGACACGTGACGATAAGAATCAGGCTTCCGGGCGGCACCTTGAAGATCAAGAAAAGGAGCGAGCTGCGGCGCCGCGAGCAGAACCGCGAGGTGCCGGTTTGGCAGGTCGGCAATTACTTCGTCATCTGGTGGCCGAGCGGCGTGTCCGATCGCCCATCCTCGCCCAGAAAATCCTCGCCCAGGAAATAGCCCGCGCACCCGACGATCCCGACTGGCACTGGCGCCCCCGTGCGGGATCGGGAACCGCCGCGTGCGCCCAAACCTCAAGACCGCTCGACTAGTCCCAGAAATAGTCAGCGGGCAGGCATTGACTCTTCCGCAGCGGAAGGTCTCTGATGCTGCATTGCACAATGGGGTGGCGGAATCGATGGCGGTGCGTATCAGGATGCCTGGCGGCACACTGAAGGTGAAGGTGTACCGCGAATTGCGCGACCGCGAACGCGCCCGCCGCATACCCGTCGTCAAGATCGGCCGGATCTATTTCACCTGGTGGTCGAACCGCCAGCGCCTGATTGATGATCAGTCGCCAGGATGAAGCTCCTTCGGCCGGCCCTGCCCGCCTGGCACCGCGAAGCCTCCGCAGCTCGCAAAATAAGTTGATGATCCTGCTGTTGACTCTTCCGCAACGGAAGGTCTCTACTTACCGCATTGCACACAATTGCTGCGTTGCACAACGGGAGTTGAACCGATGGCAGTGCGTATCAGGTTGCCTGGCGGCACTCTGAAGATGAAGACCTATCGTGAGTTGCGGGCCAGGGAACGCGACCGCCGCGTGCCTGTGATGAAGATGGGCTCGCTGTATTTTGTCTGGTGGTCGAAAAGCCAGGACCCTCACCAGAAGCCGCAGGACAGCAGACGGTAGCCCGCCGGCGCGGTGGGTCTGCGTCGGCGATGAACCCTGACAATTCCGAAATACCGCCCAGTTGTAGGATTTCTGGTCGGCCTGCTGTGCCATTGTTGGTGCGCACAGCATCCCGAGCGGCCCTCGCAGAGCAATTCTTCTGACGTCTTTTCGGCGATTTAAAACGGCGTCCAGACTGGCGGCCGCGGGCGTTTTGCAAGCTTGCAAACCGCCGCCGCTTGTCGCAAATAATTGTCCGCGGGCGGGCGATCAGGAGTCATCCATTGATGAATGTCCAATCGCGCATGCATGCTTTCCTTCGCTCAAGCCCCCTCCGATATTATTTTCACCTCGCAAAGGCTCGCCTTGCCGGGTCTCCGCAATCAGACGAAAGTGTAATCCTGTCGCAGATTGTTGGCCAAAGCCCGAAAACGTTCTTGGAATTTGGTTTCCATCCGACGGAGTACAACTGCATTGGGCTTAGTGAATTCAGGGGTCTGCTCGTCGACGGCGACGCAACGACCGTGCGGTTGGCGCGCTCGCTGCTTCCAAAGCGGATTGAAGTGCGCCAGAGCTTCATTGATCTCAACAACATCGAAAGTCTCGCCACGCATTTCCCGCAACTTGGAGTGCTTTCCGTCGATGTCGATGGAAACGACTACTGGTTTCTGCAAGCCTTGCTGCCAGTGCGCCCGGCCGTCATTGTCGCGGAGTACAATGCCAGCTTCGGGCTCAACCCCGTCACCGTGCCATACGATCCGTCGTTCGATAGGGCCGCAAAGCACGAAAGCGGTTGGTATCACGGCGCCTCGATCACCGCTCTGACGCAGCTCTGCAATAGTCACGGCTACAAACTCGTCGCTGTCTCGGCGGCTGGCGGCAACCTGTTCTTCTTGCCGCAGACTGTGGCCTTGCCCGGACTAGAGCCTGTGGAGGCGTACCGCGAGAGTGCACTTCGCAACGGCTGGTCAGGAACCACGGCGAAGGAGCAATGGGAGCGGATCAAGCACATGCCCTTCGTGACAGTGAGCTAACCGTGTGATGAGCATTAACCCAAAGGCATCATTTCACGACCCGGTCAGGCCGCACCAGGGCGTCAGCAGGGACGTCGGTTCGCACTATGGAACCGGCGGAGATAATCGCCCGATCGCCGATCGTGACACCCTTCATGATCATGGCACTGTTCCCAATCCAGACATCGTCTCCAATCACGATCGGAGCGGAGCGGATGCCAGGGTCGACTCTAGGATGGCCCCGCTTGAAGATGGCTTGCATCTGCGCGAAGCGCTTCTTCGGGTCCATAGGATGCGAGTTGGTGTCGTGGATCGCCACACCCCATGAGACGTGTACCCGCTTTCCGATCTTGATCCCCACCGGGTCTGACGACCAAATCGTCGAGCTTGGGCCAAGATAGAACCAATCATCAATCTTGATCCGACCCTCGTGGGCAAAGACCTGCAAATGCCCATCCAAATGGCTGTCCGCGCCGATTGAGACGCGAGACCGGTCGCCGTGGATATTAAAGATCTCTGCCCCGGCGCCGAACTTCGTGCGCGGCCCGATGACGGCATTCTCCCTAGCGGCGCCCGTGGCGATCCACGACCAAAAGCGGCGGCGAAGAGTGAGAACGGTGGAGAAGACGCGCATTCGCGAACATCTGCCACACAGGACCATTCCAGTCTAGGCTCCGAAGAAGCCCCGGCGCGACAGACATCGGAGTTCCTCAGCGTCGAAAGTTCCGTGACGCAGACTGCCCGCAGCATTCGGATGGAGCTCATCGCCCATGTAAAGCAACGAGGTCAGGTAGCCGATGCCACTCTCACCACCTACGTCGATTAACGGTATGGACAGCAGCTTCGCCACTTCGCGCTCGGCGTTGAAGAACTGGTCCATGGTGTTGCCCTGGCCATTCACCCGACCTATCCGGTGCGTCGCGTGTCCAGGGCCGCCGCTGTAGGTGCCAATCATGACGATCTTGGCGTTCGGCGCACGCGCTCGGATGGCGGCGCACGCCGCCCACAGCGAACCATAGTGAGTGGCGTAGGTCGTGTCGCCGAGAGCGCCCAGGGGCGTCTCCTGCGCGCCAAAGGCGTTCGGGCCCGGCTCCAGGATTACCAACTCCGCGTCGACCGGAATGTTGGTGATCGCATTGGACATTCCGTAGCTCGGATAGGCGGTGGTGCTCAGCCCCAAGGCCGAGCCACTGACGGCTAGATTGGTAGGGACCATACCGGTCAGACCGGCGAGGACGGGAACGTAGTAGGCTCCGGCCGAAATACTAGAGCCGATCAGCGTCAATTTCTTACCAACCAGGGCGGCCGAGCCGTCGTCATATGGATCGCCGCCGATGTTGGCCGGATCCGACAGTAGACCAAGATACAGAGCGCCATTGGCGACTGCCGTCACGCCGGCGCTTTTGGTCCAGGCCGAGTTGGAGAGGTTTTCCGAAGACGAGAAGACATTCGGCCCACCATTGATGCTTAGAGCCGACCTTTGGACATAGAATCCAGACACACCATCGCCGACATACGGGTGACCGCCAGCAGACGGGAAAATACGCTGTTGCCAGTTCGTCGCGGCCGTGGCCGTTGCCGTCTTCGTGACCGTGCATTCGTACCAGCCGTTGCCAAGAGCGACGATGCTCGCGCCCGTGCCGGTCGCAGTCCCGGTGTCGAGATTGAAGGTGCAGTCGAAGATGACGGCGTTGTTGGAGTAGAGATTGAGACGATTGCGTTCGGCCTTTTTGGCGGTGACTTTCCAGACGATATTGTCGCCATTGACCACGGACCTGCCCTGATAAACGGAAGGATTGCCAGAGCCGACCATTTCGACAAGCTTCGACGCCGTCATTCGGCCTCTGACGGTCACGTCGAGGCCATCGACAAGCGGAGGCAGGGAGATCAGCACCGGTTCATAAGGGCTGACCGTGGTGGTAACCGTCACGTTCTGCTTCGTGAAGGCGGCGTTGGCGGGGTCGCTGCTCGGGAACAGGTTAGCCGGCAGGCCCTGCTTGCGCAGCACGATACTGCGAATGTACATACCGCTGGTTCCATCGCCGGTGAACGGAAAAACGCCAGCAGCCGACATGCGTGCCTGCACATTGTTCGTAATATTTGCCGCAGCCAGGACGACAGCCTTGCACTCGTACCAGCCGGAGCCAATATCCGTGATGGCAGCGCTGACGAGGTTCGCGCCAGAACTGCTTGAGACGATACCCTCCTCAAGATTGAAGTTGGCTGTATAGGCCGCACCAGCCCCCGCGTGAATAAGCTGCAGAATGCTTCGCTCTCCAGCTTTGGCAATGGCAATGTGCTCGATCGTGTCGCCCGACACAAAAGAGTAGGATCGATATACAGATGGGCTGACTGATCCGGCCGCCTCAGTTAGCCTGGCGGTCGGAACGCTAAGGCCTTCGATCATTGCAAGGCTATCGACGCTCGAAAGGAGAGCAGCCGTTGCCGCGCGAACGCTCGTATCGGCCGCCACAGGCCCGGCCGTGACATTGTACAGCCCAAGCACACCAGTCGAAACTTCCGTCCAGAAATACTCGCCGACATCGACATTCCTGCCCAGCACCGCCGCTGCGGCGGCGCCGGCGAGCCCTGCCGACGCCGCAAAACTGAACGTCGGCGCCACTGTGTAGGAGCCCGGCGCCGTGATCAGTATCTGCGTCAGCGCGCCGCCCGCCACGACGAAGCGGCCGGCAGCGCCCGAACCGGTCCCGCCGGTAAACGCCAGGTCGAACGTGCCGTTGGCGCCGCCGGAGCCTGGCGTGATCGCACCGTTGCCGGCGACGCCGAAGCCGATTGCCGCCGCAGTCGTCGGGAAAATGCCCTTGCCGTAGAGCGAAGCGTCGCGTGCAGCCTGAGCGCTGATGACGGCGGCCGCGGCGGCGACGGCATCGGAATTGGTGGCAGCCCGGTCGGCTGTGGTTTGTCCGGCATTCGCGGCGGAAGCGGCAGCACTGGCGGTTGCCTGGCCGGCGCTGGCAGCGGCAGCATCCTTCAAGGCCTGGGTTTCATCGCGCAGCGCTTCGACCTCTTCGACCACATCGGCGATGTCGGGCGGAACGGATGCGGCGATGGTGATGGCATCGGCGCCGATGGCCGGCTCGTCGGCCGTGAACTCGAACACGCGGTCGGCGTTGACCGACCCGACCTGGGTGTGAACGGTCGTGCCCTTCTGCAGGGTGCGCGTAGAACGGGCGTCGGCGGCGCGGAACCAGTCGCCTTCGCTCGCCGTGTAGATGCCGTTCTGCGTCGGGTCGGCCTGGTCCTTGACCAGCACGCGGTCGCCGATTTCGGCCGGCACGCCGTCGATGGCCTGCAGGCCGTGCAGGAGGATGTCGGCCGTGGTTGCGAGGCGCACGGGTTCGCGTTCGCCGGTCAGGAGACGAACGGCGGCAGTTGCAGGTCGGGACATGAGGGCTTGCTCCATAAAAAAAGCCCCGCATAAGCGAGGCTGGAAGGGGGTTCGGTGCTGTCGGTGGGAGACTTAAGCTACGCGGCCGGACACCGCGCTATCCGGCGCAGCCGGCGATTTACATTTTCCGGACGGAGAGCGGCAACGCGGTCGAGACTACAGCAGCCCGCCAATGAGCCTTCTTGTGCCCCTCATGGCCGCCAGCCCGCAGGCCATGCCGGCGCAGTCGGCGACCCAGTCGAGGATATCCATATCGCGCGCGATCAGCTGCACGCCCTGAAGCAGCTCGATCGCCGCGCCGGTAATGGCAAGGAGCACGACCAGCCTCGTCTTGTGTTCCGGCCAGCCGAGGCTTCCAAGCGCCGCCAGCACCGCGAACGCCGCGGCGTGGTTGAGCTTGTCGTGCTGGAAGGTGAAGCCCATGTCCAACTCCTGCAGGAAGCGCACCGGCGAAAGCGCGAGCAGGAGGACGCCGGCCAAGGTGAGCAGAAAAACGATCCTTGCCATGGTCGAAAAAGAGTCCGTGCGCAACAGGTCAATCCTTCATCTGAAACAGGAGGCGATCCAGGAGGCACCGCCAAACTGACCGCTCGGCGGTTAGCAGGCCATAAGCCAGGATCGTGACCACAATCAGACCGCCGGCACGTTGCCATCGCCGGCGGGGCGTACTCACCGGTGATCGCGCCAGCACTGATCTGGTCGAGCCGTGCATCACTTTGGGAGCAACGGAAGCACGTTCTCGTCAAGAAACTTCAGACGGCTGCCCAACATTTCGGCGTAGGCAGGGGTCGCCGGCACGTTGACGGGGATAATGTCCGCGACCGACTTTCCCTCTCGCGCGGCTTCGACCCACTCTTCCATGGCGCCTATCTAACCGTCCAGGGCAACATGGGGTGGACGCTGTCTAGATTCGGAGCGGCGTCATTCATGTTGTTCGCCTTCTGCTTTTGCCATCTTCTATTAGCCCAGCGCGCATAATCTCCAGCATCGCTGTGACGCTGTATATGATCGGCCCTGGTAGGGGTAGTATGTTTTGATACATGATCTGCCCCACCGTCGTCTCATCTCGAACATTAGCCTATAATCCTTGCGCACGCCAAAACCGTCGTGACTCGTCTATGCGTTCACTTCCAACCGGACCAAAGCGGAAGTAAACTCCGCTACCATTCAGAATGTGTTTAGGTGATTTTGTCGCGCTTCCATGGCGAAGACTTTGTATCGCGCCACGCACGCCAGCCTAACGGCAAATCCGCCAACTGTGCAACAGTTCCATCAAGCTCGACCACCTCGACCAAGGCCACTAAAATTAGGTCATCTTGATCAACTTCAGCTTCATTTCCGTAGAATTGCCACGACTCATTATCGTCGCCGTCATCATCATGTGACACATACGCAATCCAGCCGCCCCCCTAAATATCTTCCGAGTCGAAATAACGGCTGTGTTTTTTGGGTTTTCGAACTTCCATTCGGTCATATGTCACCTATTTATTCGATTTTTCTATATTCTCAAACCCAGCCGTAAGACGAAGATTTTTATGGCTATTTGATCCTGACGATTTTGTCTTGTCAGCGGGATTAACCGGATCTATGTGATCGATATGAGCTTCATTTTTTGGAGGAGTTACGCCTCTTTTGCTTTTCTTTGCTGGAATTATTTCTATACCACTCTCATCCGATCTAAAAATTCCATCATTCACCATTTTATTTTCCTCGAAAATAGCTATCCTCTGCTTCTTTGTTGGATCCTTGCCGGACGCAACGTTGGGAGGATCTTCCAAATGCGTATAGGGCCTCCTTATTTCTCGGGCCTTGCCGGTCGAGATCGGAATCTCTTCTGCATTGACAGAAACCGGGGGAGCCCCACTATCCAGTACGATATCAGGTTTAGCATTCGCAGAACGCCCGGCAAGCCTTGCCAACACCTGGCTGCCAACTGCACTGAGCCCTTCGGCAAGGACATTGCCGCCCGCCCCCCAAAGCGCGCCGTTGGCAATTCCCCAGGGGACGCTCTGTCCTGTGTTGAAGGCGTATGCCCCGCCATAAGTGCCACCCGCCACACCCCCGACGCCAGTTCGGGCAGCAAGACCGATCAAGCCGTTCTCTGCCGCCGCGCCAACGCTTGCCCGGCCCAGCAAACCGAACAAACTCTCCGCCAGGCCATATCCGCTTAAGCCGGTGCCGAGGGCTTCCGCCGCCCAACCGGCCGAACCGGCCCGGTCCTCGGCGTCCTCGGTCTTGGCCTGTTCATCTTCGAGGAGGTTCTGGTAGTTTCCTCCGGACCAAGCGGAGTCCAGCCCGGCGGAGATCGCATCCGCACCGCCGGCGGCCGCGCCCTTAGCCGTGAGGCGGCCGACATCCGAGAACGCCAAGCCGAATTGCTGTAGCCACGGCATGGTGCTGTACTGGGCTTGGGCCGGATGTTCCCCGATCCACGCCAGCCCGTTCTTGAGCACTGCAACCTGGGCTTCCAACGACTCTGGCGCGACGTTCGGATCTTGGGCGGCCTCGGCTCGCCACTGGGCTTCCGCCGCCACAGAAATCTGTTGGGTTGTCGCCTTGCGGGCATCAGGATCGCGAACCGCCAGGACGATCGAACTCAATTTGGCAAGGCGCTTTTCGAACGGCACACCTTGGTCGATGTATTTCGCCGCCTGCTGGCCAGCTACGGCCCAGGGCATTGGCAGTATTCGGTCGAAGCCCAACTCCTGCTGAGCAGCGACGGCCCAGGTGACGGCAGCCTTATAATCCTCAGGAGCTGTGATCTTATCCCAGTCCGGAGCATGGTTCGGGAACAGTTGGCCGACGTAACCGGCGGGATCGGCGCGCCTGGCACCCAGCACCAATTGCGCGGCGCCGGCCCTTATCTCATATTGCTCCCGCTCTTCCGGCGAGCCGTAGGGGCCGGGTTCAAAATCCCGAATCTGGGCGTGTATCGCCTGGTTCGGGACGGGTCGCATGTCGAAAACCGCGCGGCCGATATCAGCCGTTATGTCGAAGGCTTGGAGACGCTTGCCGCCATCTTCGGCGCCGTACACGGCAGTGAAGTCTTCGGCACCCGGTGTCTTGCCAGAATAGCTGCCGGTATTGGCAATGGCAGCCGGCGCGTTCTGCAAGGCGATGTCGATGTTCGTGCGCGCATCGACCAGGCTTGCCACAGTCGCTACCTGCGCCTTCTGGCCGAGATCCTGAACCGTGTCCGGCGACAAGTCGGCAATCCAGGGTCCTGCGGCAGCCCAAGCCGTATTTCCGACGGGCCCCACGGAACCCGTGCGGATAGGTGTTTCGTCGGACGGAAGGCCACCTACGGGCGCTTCGCGCGTCGCCAGCACGCTGGACCCACTCGCCCGAGGTCCGCCCACAGCTTCGATGGTATCGTCCTTAGTCCTGCCGTCCGTTGAGACCGCCCCAGCCCCCAGCACCTCCGCAGCACCTTTCGGGTCCTTGGCGATCATCGCCTGGACGAGTGCCTTTGCCGTGTTGCTGCGCCAGGCGACCTCGGCGGCCTGGCGGGCCACCGGGTTGCCCATCTTGCCGATCAGGTCGAGCCCGCTCTGCCTGATCGCCTCGAACGTGCCGCTATCGTCCGGGTCGCCCTGCGCGATGGCGCTTGTGTAGCCGTCCTCGACCTTGCTCCACTCGGCCTGCTCATAGTTCTGGCGCCGCGCGTGCTGCTGCGCGGCCATGCGCGCCGAGCCGGCCAGCCGCAATGCCTGCTTTTGGGCGAGGAAATTGGCGCGTTCGCCCTCCGGCACTTTCGCTACGGTGTCGTCGAAGATCTGGTCGAACAGGCCGGGCCTGACGACGCCGTCGCTGCGCGGATCGAGCTGGCCATACATGAAGTCGTGCAGGCCGCCCCCGTCGGCCGGCGCGGGCGGCACCGCCACGGCCTCGGCGTGGGCGATGCGTGCGTTCAGCTCGCGGCCGATAATGTCGGCGTCGAACGCGTCCTGCTGCTGCTTCTGTTGCTTGAAGCGCTCGGCAATCGCCGAGAGCTCGTCGCCAAAGCCTTGCATGGCGGCGCCCACCGGCGAGCCGTCGGGATAGGAGGCCACAGTGCCGGTATCGAGGCGGCGCTGGGCAAGCTGGAGCGGGATGGTGGCCATCAGTAGAGGCCTCCGCCCGGCGCCGGCGGGAAGGCGCTTCTGCCGAACGTCACCGCCTTGGCCGGGTCGTAGAGGCCGGAGATGCCCGACACGAGGTTGCCGCCGGCCTTGAAGATCGAGGCGCCGACCGCCTGCCTGCCGGAAAAGCGCGCAATCGCCGCCTGCGTGGCGAGACCGTTCTGGCGCAGCTGCGAGCCGTACTGGATCGCCTTGAGGTCGAGCTGGCCCTGCCTTGCATTGGCCGCCATCACCTCGGTCGGCGAACCAGAAATAGCGACGCCCGAAGCGCCGGCCTGGGCACGCGCCTGCGCCTGCAGCAGATCCTGCTTGTGGCGCTCCTGGCCCTGCTCGAAGGCCGAGCTTTGAGCGTCGGCCCGCGCCTGCTGTTCATAGGCTTTGGCCTGGTAGTCGGCCATCTGCCTGGACTGCTGGCCTTCCGCCAGCGCGCCGCCGGCCGAAAGCGCCGTACCGATAAGAGCTAGTGTGCACATGGTCAGCCTCGTTCGCTGGCGGGAATGAATTTGCTTTTGATGCCGTCGACCGGCGCACCGATCGAAGGCCGCCGGTCGAGCACGCCGCCCGGGCTGAGGAAGGACAAAAGCAGCCGGTCGGCCTGGATCGCCGGGCGGCTGAGACGCGATGGCGCGGCGGCGCGCGGGCCGGCCATGGCAGTGCGCCGGATGGTGGTCAGGTTGACTCTGACCCCGGCAGCGCCGTCGGCATTGAACAGGCCGTTGGCAGCGATGATGGCGCGGCTCAAGGCATCGGCCGCGAACAGCTCCTGGCGCAGCTGTTCGATCAGCCAGTGGATCGTGCGCCAGCGCTCGCCGAGCGCCTCGGCGTTTGTCCTGACCGCGTCGCCCGGCGCGGGCGTGGCGGCGACGGCTTCGGCGGGGGGTTCGTCCAGGGGGGCGCCAATGCGGCGCTCGTCCGCGTCCTCGATGGTTTTCTCGATCAGCGCGATTTCAGCGTTGCAGTCGTCCAATGCGGCACGCGCCGCCGTCAAATTGCCGGCGCCGAAGATCGCGTCAAACTTTTCCGTTTCCAGCTCGCCCTTGCGGGCGATCGCATCGTTGAGGTCGGTGTCGAGCAAGGCGCGGATGGCAGCGAAATCGGCAGCCGTCCGCGCCTTGCCGAGTTGCTCGGCATGGGTTGGGGTCACGGGTGGGTTCCTTGGTTGGGGAAGCGATGGAAGACGGAGCGGGTGATCTCCCCCCTCGAGGGGGAGATGGCCGGTAGGCCAGAGGGGGTCGTCTCGCGTGTAGCTCCAACCCCCTCAGTTTGCGATAGGAGGCCGCGTCAGGACGTGCCGACCCCCTCTGTCGCCTTCGGCGACATCTCCCCCTCGAGGGGGGAGATCAGCAGTTTCTAAGGCTCGGCGTCGAACACCGGTGTCATCGCCCTGATCGTGCAGGGCGTTGGATTGACGTGGCGGATCTTCACCCGCCCCTGCCCTTCCCAGCTATCGTCGATCGGCACCTCGACATTGCCGGTGAACAATTTCGCCATGCCGTCGGGTGCAACCACGGACGGAATGCGAACCTGCTCCCAGCGGCCGCGGATGAACGACTGGACCTGAAGCCCGGTTGTGTCGGTTTCCAGCAGCGAAAGAATGAGCTTGGCCACCTTCTTGCGCCGCCCGACGATCGATCCGTCGCGGCCGCCGACATCGAGCTCCAGCGTGTTGGCTTCGGACTGGTAGCCGAGCCCGACCTGCCATTTGGCTGCCGTAGCCCCCACCGGGCAGCGAGACCGCGCCAGCGGCCACAGCAAGGCCCTTGTAGACCTTGCCATCGGCCAGGACGTCGGCTGTTTCGCCGTTGAGATGATCAAGCCCCGAGACCGTGCCCACAGCGACGCCGCCATAGGTCAGGCCGCAGTCGACTTCGAATGCATCGCCGATCCCGCCATACTCAAACGGCGCGGTCTTGATTTCGATATAGCGCCTGGTCACGCCGCCGATCGTGCGCTTGACGATCAGCCAGAGATCGTCGTTGCCGTCCTGGCCGGGCGTCACCACGGCGCTTTCGACAACGGCCCAGTTCGATCCTGCGAAGCTTCCGGCGATCTGGTGGATGTGCATGCCGCGAACGTCCTGCGACGGCTGGTGCGTGTAGCCGCCGAGTTCGCCATCCCCGAGCGGGAACCAGAGCAGCGGATCGGGGTCGGTCTGGAAGGCGAGTTCGACGACGCCTTTCTTGGGAATGTGCTCCGATATCTGACCGACATCGTCGGAGGTGAAGCGGCCGGTGGCGTTTTGCGTCAGCTCGGCGATCGATTTGCGGGAGCGGGTGACATAGAGGAACGACTGCCCCGCATCGACGGGACGCAGCGGGGCACAACCGAAAGTCCGGGACCGGCGGTTCTTGAACGAGGACGGCGTCAGCGCCTCGTCGATGCCGGAACCCGACAGCGCCCTCACCCCGCCAAGCGTTCCGATGATCAGCGCACCGTCCGATTCCGCCACCCACGTAATGTCGTTGGCCTGGCCGCCACCTGCCTGCACGAATTCCAGCGCGTCGGTGTCTTTCTCACCGGTGGCGAAGTTGTCGAAATCGCCGGTTTGCGAGGCATAGACCGAGAATTTTCGGCTGAACGCCAGACGCTCCTCGTAAAGCGAACCGCTCTGGACATACTTGCCGGGCACGAACGTGCCGAGACGCCAGCGGATGATCGGGCTGAGATCGGGCAGAGCATGCCCGTACAACTGGACCGTGACCACCGTCGTGCTGGTTCGGGCAACGACCTTGGCCCAGCGCCAGAAGCCATCCGCGCCAAGCAGACGAATGGCGCGGCCGATATCGCTGGTCTGGAAGCCGATGCCGTCGTTGATGCCGACGATCGAGGAGGCCGAGAGATCAAATGGCGTTTGCGACGGCGCGTATTCGTGCAGGGCCAGTTCGGCGATAGCGGTTCCGTCGCTGCCGCCACCTGAAAACAGCAGCTGATAATATTCGTAGGCAACCGTGTTGTTGAAGCCGTCGAAGAAACGGGTTTCCGACTTGGACCAGCCGGTCTCTCCGTCCCGGCTGTCGAGCGTCGTCCAGTCGGTGCCGTTGTGCGAGGCCTGGAATTGCCACTGGGTCGGCGATGCAGTGTCTGAGTGATCATTCGTGGCGGTAATCCAGTAGGCGTCGACCGTCTTGGCCCCGCCGCCGCCGAACTGGTAGCGCAGATACCCGCTCGGAAAGCCCGCTATGTTCTCCCCCTTCTGCTTGTCGCCATCGAACACCTGCCACACGTCGGATGAGCCGTTGCTGTTGCTGACCGTGCCGCTTGGCAGCGTATTCGCGACCATGACCGGCATGGCGTTGCCGGTTGCGGCCGGCGTTAGCGTCGTGGCCGTGGTGTTGATCTTGTCGTATGGGCCGTCGAGAAAGACGAAATCGGCGAGCGTCCAGGTCGTGTGCGCAGTGCGCGTCAGCACTTTGACCGGATGATCCTTGTGGGTGATCCACATCTGGTCTGCCGACTGGACGAATTGCAGGTCGAACAGATCGGCCTCGGGATAAGGCGAAACGACTTCGACCGTGCCGACACGCGCGCCATAGGCATAGACGCGGATGTAGAGATCGCCGAATTCGAGCGCATAGGCCTGATCGGCCGAGAAGATGAACGGGATCAGCCGTGTCGCCTTTGATGAGTCCCTCACCTCCGCGCAAAAATAGGTGCCGCCACGCTTCCTGATACCGCCATGCGGCAGCGTGACGAAGTTCGTGCATTTCGACAGCGCCGCCCGGTAGAGCTCGAGCGAGGCGCGAGCATGCAAGCGGGGAGAAATCTCGCCGCGGATGAAAGCATCCTGGATCGGATAGAGCGTGGTCATCGGCCGACGCCCCGGCTGTCGCCGCGCTGGAAAGCCCAGGACGTCGTGGAAAATCTGCCGCCGCGCTGGATGGCATTGGCCGAGTAGGCGGCGTCCAGCGCCCTGTCATAGGCGCTGCGTGCGACGTCGATCATGCTGGCCTTGTGGGTCAACGGATGCGCGATCTTGATGGCGAGCGCCGCCACCAGCACTTCGGTGAACAGCGCGTCCCAGTCGTTGGGGTCGGTCAGGTTGGCGACATAGCGGATGATGCGCGGCCCGGCCTGATCGGAATAGACCAACCCGGCCTCCTGCCGCCATGAGAGCGGCACGCCATCCGGCTCGCCATTATGGGTCAGCGGCAAGGGCCGCAGGCAATCGGCGGGAAGCTCATAGGCGAAGTTCAGCGTGCCAGCGCCGCTGCCGGTGTCGAAGCCGGCGACCGAGGCCGCCAGGATGGCGAAGACAAAGGCATGCTTGGTCAATTCGGCCTCGCGGGTCAGGTCAAAATGCAGATTGAGCAGGCGCGCCGCCTTGGCATCCTGGTCGAGGCTGTCGATCGGCGCCTCGTCGAGCACGGCGAGCGCCATGTTGGCGATGTCGAGCGGGGTGATGGCCATGGCTCAGCCCTCTGTCTGTATGGTTGGTCGGAGAAAACGGGGCATGGTGCCTCCACGGCAAAAAGCCGCTTCGAAGCGGCTGGGGATTTTTTGTGATTTTGGCTTGGGCGGAACGTTGCACGTCTCGTGCACGGGGGCCGTCACGACGCCACCCGCCCGTCATGAAACGGCGTGGCAGACGCTTCGTCAGCCGTCTTTTTCCCATTCGAGCAAGGAAGACGGCAATGCTTCGGCTATTGCAGTTTCACGACACCGCCGCGCAACGCGGCGATGTCTTGCATGAATTGTGTCAGCCGATGCGTGCGCCGGTCGAGATCCCTGTTTCAGCTGACGTGGCAAAGACGCTTGCTTTCACCCTTCCGGCACCTCCCGCCAAAGCCAAGCCCCTGTCCAGGGCATCCTGAAGACTTGGCGTGTAGTAGGCGGTGTCTTCCAGGCCGCTGAAGAAGTTTATGCGATGAACTTCCCCCTTCTTACTCATGACAATGCCCGCTTTTCGGAGCACTTCCTGAACTGTTTTGTACTTCATGTTCATGGTGACCTCCCTTACCAAGACAAGGCAGCATCGCCCTTTCTTGTAACTGTTTGGTGCCGTCGATTGGCCAAAGGGCAACATGAATGTTGTAGCGAACGCCAAAATTCACATCACTCCGACGCAGCGCAGCGGGTGAACTTGCGGGTCGCCACGGTGGCCGACCTGGTGTCCCGAAGGGGCGGACGTCTGACGCCCGCCCCTTCGCCCGATCAGGCCTCGGTCGTCTTCAGCGCGATGAACGTCATGTGCTTGACGCTCGACGCCGTGCGGTCCCAGTTTGCCGCCAGTGCCAGCTCGGCATCGGTGGCGAATTCGCCGGCCGAGGACGCATCGAGGAAGCGGGTGCCCGGCACATGCGGCACGAAATGCCGGCGGCCGACCATTTCGGTGACACCACCGCCATGGCCCTGCCGCGGCTTGCGGTCGAACTCGAGCGGCCCGCCTTCGGTGTTGACCGGCAGCTCGTTCCAAAGGATCGCCTGGTCCTTGAACATGAACGCCGTGTAGACGCCGCCGGCAACCGGAATGTCGTCATCGACGACGGCCCTGAGCCCCATGTAATAGGGGATCAGCGGCCCGCCCTGCTCGGACGACGGCACATAGTCGATGAGGTCGGCGAGCTTCAGCGCCTTCATCTGTTTCGAATGCATCCAGATCGTCTTGAACTTGTCGGCGCGGTCGCCCATCAGATAGGCGGCCTCGATGATGTCGGTGTCGACGATGGAGGCGCCGGTGACGCGCACCAGGTCACTGCCGTCATTGGCGATGTTGTCGGCCAGCACGCCTTTCAGTATGCCCAGCAGCGTCAGCTTGTTGGCGCGCTGCCAGCAGTCGGTCTGGCGGCGCACGATAAGCTTCTGCGGATCGTCGCCGGCAAGGATCGAGGTCAGATCCGGGATGCCCCAGGCCTGCGCACGCACATTGCGGGCCGCGACTTCGCGGCGCGCACCGATCTTCTTCATCTCGATCGAGTCGGCCGGGTCGTCATTGACCGGCTCGGACGGATCGTTGCCGAGGTCCTTCCAGCCGGGCATGTCGACGGAACGTCCGCCCAGGCTGAGCTTCGAGGCGATCGACGGGTCGGAAAACAGGATCCCGGCCTGGTAAATCTCCAGCGACTGGACGTGCTCCTCGAACGAGTATTGCGCATAGACGGACGGAACGATCGCGTCCGCGATACGGGTATAGGCGTCTGCCATTTTTGTCTTCCTTCAGGTTTGGGTTAAAGAGGATTGTTGGGCATCCACAGGTCGGGATTTTCGCCGGCCTGGCGTGCCAGCCGCCGGGCGCGGGCGGGGTCGCTTTTGACGAGCGCCGAGATGCCAGTCAGGTTGCGCTCGCCGGCGGCATTGCGCTTGAAGGGATTGCCTCCGCTCAAGGCAGCATTGCCGTCGATCGTGTCTTCGCGGAACATCGCCTCGCCGATGGCGTGGAACGCCTTGGCGATCTGCGGGTCGGTCAAGGCGCCGTCCGGCAGAAGGATACCCTTCGCCTTGTAGGCATTGACCAGTCCGAGCTTTTTCATCGCCCGGTTGGCGACCTCAAGCTTCTGGCGAAAGCCATCGCTGCCGGTCGGTCCCCAATCCCTGACGAGGTCGTCATGCGTCGTCTCGACCGAGCGGGCAAGGGCGATCTGCTGTGCCTTGGCCTGCTCGGCCATGTAGCCGACGAAGCGGTCGTGATAGGCCTGTGCGACCTTCGGGGTAGCACCTGCCTCGACCGCCCAGGCCTTGGACGCATTGGCGAGCTCGTCCGAATAGGCGAAGTTTTCGGGGAGCCCGTCGGGGCGCCGGTACTCGACCTTCTCGGGTGAGGTCAGCGGACGCATCGCCTCGGGCAGCCGGGCATGGAACCTGTCCCAGTCTTCCGCGGCTGCATCGGCTGCCGGAACGCGCAGGCTCTCGCCCTGCTGCCGCTCCAGCTCCGCATAGGAGGCGAAGACCCGATCGAGGCTTTCAGGCTTGGTCCAGCCCTTGGTTTCAGCAAGCTTGCGGTTGCCTTCGGAAAGACCGTCAAACCAGCTTTTGGCCGCAGGCGGGGCGGACCCGTTGTCCCCGTTGGCCGGTGGCCGTGCAAGGTTGCCCGCCGGTGGCGCCGCCACCACGGACCCGGCGTCTGCCAGATCTGTCATGAGAAGATTCCTTTTGTTACAGAATTAAGGCCGGTGATGAGAGCACTGGCGGCGAAGCTTGGTATCTCCCCCCTCGAGGGGGAGATGGCCGGCAGGCCAGAGGGGGTAGCGGCGCGTGGAGCGCCGACCTCATCTGTCGCCGGGCGTCGCGCCCGGTCGAACCGACCCCCTCTGTCGCCTTCGGCGACATCTCCCCCTCAAGGGGGGAGATTAGCGCCTACGCATTATCGCCCCAGTTCTCCCAGAGCAGCGTCATGGTGCCCGTAACGGCAATCGTGCCGTCGGCGTCGATATCGGTGCCGGTCGCAAACGCCAGGTTGAGATAGAGGTCGACCGGCGTCGCGGTGCCGTCGAGCGTCAAGGCTGCGGCAACATCGGCAATCGACGCGCTCGACGGCGCGGCACCGGCGCCATCCAGCGTGCGGCCGGTGGCGCCCAGCACATTGACCATGGTGCCGGCAAGCACCGCGCTCGATGCTGCCGTCGAGCCGAGCGACCAGGTCAGCGCGGCATTGTCGTTGATGGTCGACGCGCGGGTAGTCAGCACGGCGAACTGCAGTCTTGCCGTGCCGCCCCTGATGCGGATCTTGCCATCGAGAAAGTCGAAGAGCTTCTGGCTGGCAAAGCCCTGCGCATCGGTGACCGGCACCGGCATGGCATTGAACGAAAAGACGGTACGGTAGGCGCCGCCCTGTCCGGTCGTCCTGGCTATCAGCCCTGCCCTGGGTGGGGCAAGGCCGGCTTCTCTGGCGGCGGCACGCGAAAGCGTCCGGGCAAGACCTCGGGTCATTTGATTTCTCCATTCTTGCGGGATTGAAAACGGGGTCGGCTGGGCCGCCGCACACAACAGCGGCAAAAGCTCATGGACATTTGGATTTATGTGTATTTATACACAACATGAAGGGCGCCGATGTCATCCACAGGCTGTTGGCGGATGGCTGGTACGAAGTGGCTCGAAAAGGAAGTCACGCCCAGTTCAAGCACAAATCCAAGCCGGGCCAGCTGACAGTTCCGCATCCCAAGCGCGACATCCCGATCGGCACTCTCAAGAGTATTGAAAAACAATCCGGCGTGAAGCTGAGGTAGAGAAATGCGGAACTATATCGGATTGATCCACAAGCAAGCGGACAGCGACTTCGGCGTCTCCTTTCCCGATTTTCCGGGCCTGGTGACAGCCGGCGTCAACCTGGATGATGCCCGTGCCATGGCCGGGGAAGCACTGGCCTTTCATGTCGAGGGGCTGGTCGAGGATGGCGAGGCCATTCCCGAGCCGTCATCCCTGGAGGAAGTGATGTCGGACAAGGACAATCTGAGCGGTGTCGCCATCCTGGTTCCCTTGAAAGCTGAAGCTGCGAAGGTCGTGCGTGTCAACGTCACCATTCCGGAAGATGTCCTCGATCAGATTGACCGATATGCGGAGCGCCACGGCTACAGCCGATCCGGATTTCTGGCCGCTGCGGCGAAAAAGGTAATGCAGATCGAGGCGGCGTAGCGCCCTGGAAGGCGCGACTGGAGATGAAGCTCTTTGGGTCTTGTTCGGTTACTTTCTTTGCGGATCAGGCCGTCAGACAAAAACAACCATGTCTTATTTCGTGAGGCACGGTGCCTATGTTCCGCCGCAAATGCGACCGTACTTGGCAAAATCGGCCCGTGTATTAGTTCATAGGTTTCAAGGGAGTACCAGACGATGACCATGTCCAGAGCCATTGCCGCCATGCTCGTGACCGCCGCATTGGCAGGCTGTGCGCAGACCGAAGCACAGCAGAGAACCAGCACTGGCGCGCTGCTCGGCGCCGGCGCCGGCGCGCTTGCCGGCCAGGCGATCGGCGGCAACACCAAGAGCACGGTCATCGGTGCCGGAGCCGGCGCCCTGCTGGGCGCCGTCGTCGGCAACGCCACCACGCCGCAGCCGCGCAGCGAACAGCTTTGCCGCTATCAGGATCGCACCAGCGGCCGCATCTACACCGCCCCCTGCGACGACCGGTATTATAACGGCGATTATTGATTGGTCCCTTCTCCCCGTTCCATGGGGAGAAAACTCTGAAATGCCGGCTCCGCTCCTCACCAGCCCGCCGGTATCCTCTCCCCGTAGAACGGGGAGAGGGCGCAGCGTCAGCCTCGCGCATCCGTTTCCCCCGATGATTTGGTCCTTCCGCTGATTAGCGGTCAGCGCTATCGTCCAGGGCTACCCACGGGGGCGGGCAATGCGGACTATTGCAACATTGAGGCCGGCGATCCTGCGCCTCATAATCCTTTTGTCGCTTTGCTTGTTTGCAATGGAGCCAGTGAACTCAAAAGATGGCGACGTCTTCATATGTTCAGTAAGCGACTTCCACACATGGTCCGACATACCGTCATCAGATGACTCGGGATTCGTCGCAGCTAACAAGGCCAGGAAATTTGATATCCAAGAATTTGCCGATCACTTCATTGTAACCAGCAAATCGGGCACGTTCAAACCATCGTCAACGAAATACGATATCTTCCGACGAAACGTATATCAGATCGCTGCATTTGACAGCACGACATTTATGCTCGACACCTTCGTTATGAGGACAGCAAATATTGAAGGTCCTCCGACCAAGGCGCGGGTCACGCTACAAACTCCAACATATCTGAACACGTGGTATTTGGACTGCACCTTGCAGAATTGATGCCCGCAGAACCGATGGCTATTCGCGTTCAGGTTTTGCAGTCCATCAGCTAAATCTCTGACGTGCGAAGTCACTAGGATCATTCAATCCTTTTCCGGCTCGTCGAATGAATGAATCCCGGCCGACTCATTGCCGAGGCGCTCAAACACGTCTAGCGCCCGCTCTGAAACAACAAGCGTGTGGTTCGAAGCCATGCCGAAGTCATCATGTCCTGGCTGCCCATGGATCTTTATCCAGACGAAGGTTGGAAGTTCTGTTTCTGGCTGCAGCCGATGAAACAACTCCGAAGCAGTAACCTCGACGTCGGCAAACGTCGCCCCTGAAACTCGCATCTTCAGCAGCTCCAGCTCGGCTTCTTTGGTGACAAGATAACAGGGAAAACTCCTTATCAGGACATCACCTATCCAAACGTCAATCTCGTAGTGAAGTTTGCGCACAATCGGCGGGTGAACGCGGTTATCGAGAACCGTATTTTTGCCAAAATCACCAGCAACAAATGGCTCTACATAATAATAATCCATTTTTTCACCTATATTTTCCGACAGGCGGCACGAAATGATGGCCATATTTCTTATCCATCATTGTAGGATGATCCAGAATCTGCTGCTCCGTTGGATACGGGTACTTTTCATAGAATTTGTCATTTTCGCCCCTAATGATAACAAGATGCAGAATATCGTTTAAATCCTTAGGGATCCCGCGGAGATTTTCTATCGAATTGATCTTTTTCTTCGATAGGAAATTTAGAAGCCTCTTAAGTAATTGCTGCTCAGCCGGATGACGAATTACTACATCCTCGATGTTCACGTCGGGGTTCGCCTGAGCATACGCTTTCCTAAAGCCCCTACGCCTCCAGCCTCGCCGCCTTCTCCAGCGCAGCCAACTGCGCCTCGTCCAGCATCAAAAACCCCATAATATGCTGCACCACTTCGGCCCGCGCGTTGCTCAGCGCGCTGTGCAGCTCGAAGCCGTTCGGCGTCTTGGTCTTGGCCAGCCACTCGCCATAGGACGGGCGGCGGTAATAGCCGGTTGCGGCCGCCAGGTCGGCCAGCACCATTTCGCCGTCCTGGCCCGAGAACACCCTGAGATAGGCCTTGGCCAGGGCATCCCGCGCCTTGGCCGGGCCGCCGGCCTGGCTGGAATGGGCGAAGCGTTTGCCGCTCATGCGCCCTGCCCGCCCGAAGCATCTTGCACAGCCTGCGGCATCAGCCCGCCGAGCCCATCGAGCAGGCCGCTGTCGCGCGCCTGCACTGCCGCCGGCACGGCATCCCTGGCGACCTTGCCCGCGGCAGCCATCGCCGCCATGCCGGCCTGTTCTTGCTGTGCCTTGGCGCGGGCATCGCGGATGCCCGCCACCTCGTCCTGGCGGCGAAAAATGCGCTGCGGGCTGCGGCCGGCGCCCTGCACGATCTTCAGCGCCGCGTCGCCGTCGATATTGTCCATCACGCCGGGATCGAACTGCGCCATCTGCATGGCGGTGGTGACAACCTGGATGGTGTCGCGCGCCTCGGCCGAACGGCGCAGCACGTCGAGCGGGCCGGTGAAGGTCGGCCGCAACGCCTTGCCGGCAAGGCTCGCCGGCGGCAGGAAGCGGCTATCTTCCTCGAAAAGTCCCTTGTCCTCGAGAATGCCCAGCTCGCGGTCGAGATTAGAGGCAAAGCCGGCCTGAATGATCGAGCCGGACGGCCCGAGCAGCGCGCCCTTCTCCTCTTGCCGGATCAAGGCCTCGGTCGCCGTCATCTGCGGGTTCTGCACCAGCGTTTGAAACAGGTTGACGAACATCATGTCGCGGATCTCCTCGGCCCGGCTGTCGGCATAATTGAAGGCATAGGTCGGGTTCTGTCCGGTGGCGATCGGCGCGATCAGCGGCCGGCCGGCATCGTCGATCAGCCCGGGATAGTTCTCGCCGGGATTGAGCACCGGCACATAGTCGAGCCTTGCCTTGGAGGCGGTCGCCGGATCGGTGATCTGCTGCAAGGCGCGCAGGCCGGAGCGCCGCACGGCGTTCTCCTCGCGCACCGTCGTCAGCGCCTCGATGGTCGGCGAGATGCCGTAGGGATCGCCCTCGTAGCGGCGCCAGTTGAAGCATGACACCGGGAACGAGCGAAAACCGCTTTCCCTGACGATCGCCTCCTCGTCCTCGATCACATGATAGGAAGCGAACGCGGTATCGAGATACTGGTAGGAGCCGCTCAGACTGTACATCTTGCGCTCGTCGCGCGGCTGGATGCACTGGATTAGCGAGATCTTGGTCTCGCATTTGGCGGGGTCGTCGACCAGAATCTTGATCCGCGCCGGCAGTCTGTCATAGCCGAGCAGTTGCGCCGCCTGTCTTGCCGTGCGCTCGTAGCGGCGGTGGAAAATATCGACCTGGCCCCAGCGGTTGCGTGAGAGATAGCCTTCGACCACTGGGATCGAGGCATAGCGGATCAGCGTGCCGCCAAAACCTTCCTCGGCATAGAGATAGGCCGGGCCATAGCGCACGACATTGCGCAGGCAGGCCTGCGTTGCCGGCACGAAATTGGAATTGGCGGAGTATCGCAGCGAGAACAGGAAGTCGCGCAGCGCTTCCGCCCATTCCTTCTCCTCGTCGGTTTCTTGGTCGTTGATGGCCGCGGTCGACAGCCCATGCCATTTCTCCGACTGCGGGATGATCAGGCTTTCCAGCCCGGCGGCCAGCCGGTTGGCGGCCGAGTTGATGGTATTGGCGTAGACACGCGCACCGCGCCGCTCCTGCCGCTCGGCCTGCGAATCGACGCCGGCCTGACGGCGGCCACTCCACATGTCGGGCGCGTCGGGATCGCAGAATTCGGACACCGCCTCCCAGACATGCTCGTACTGGCTGCGCTCGCTCTCCAGTTCAGCCTGTCGCGACAGGATATCGCGAGCACGGGAATCGCTCATGGTCAGCCTCGCTTGATGGGTGAATGGGAAAAGAAAGATGGCGGGACGTCGAAACTACCAATCTCCCACTTGAGGGCAGGGCTATCGCATATGAGTGATGGCATTGATGAGATAGTCGTCGTTCCAGGCGCATTTCTTGATGCGATGGCTGATGGGAA
>NZ_JAMYND010000034.1:0-60286 GCF_040318885.1 Mesorhizobium sp. M0998 | reverse complement strand
CGACAAAACCGACCAGAGCTTCAATGCCATCATTCATCTCGCTGCTGCCGTCATCAACTCCAAATGAATCTCAACAAGCCCTAGTGCATGTCGCCCAAAGTGCGCAGCGGTTTTGGGACAACGACATGTATACAACCTGGACCGGTTGCCTACCCTCGCCCGACAAACGGCATCTTCGTCGCCATCACGGTCATGAACAGCACGTTCGCGTCGAGCGGCAGGCTGGCCATATGGAGGACGGCATCGGCGACGCGCTCGACATCCATCACCGCTTCGGCGGCAATGGTGCCGTTGGCTTGCGGCACGCCGACCGTCATCGCCTGCGCCATGTCGGTCAGCGCGTTGCCGATGTCGATCTGGCCGCAAGCAATGTCGAAGGGCCTGCCGTCCAGCGCCAGCGTCCTGGTCAGCCCGGTGATGGCGTGCTTGGTCGCCGTATAGGGCACCGAGCCCGGCCGTGGCGCATAGGCCGATACCGAGCCGTTGTTGATGATGCGGCCGCCCATCGGCTGCTGCCTGCGCATGGCGCCGAACGCGGCGCGAGCACACAGGAACGAGCCGGTGAGATTGACCCCGACGATGTCGTTCCACACGTCGACCGGGATGTCGTCGATCAATGTCGATTTGTAGCTCGTGCCGGCATTGTTGAAGAGCAGGTCGACGCGCCCGAAAGCCGCAGCCACCGTCTCGAACAGATCGTCGACCTGATCGGCCTTGCTGATGTCGCAGGCGAAGGCCAATGCCTTGGCCTGCGTCGGCCCGGCCGCGGCGATCGCATCCTCCAGCACCGGCTTGCGGCGACCGCAGAAGACCGTATTCCAGCCGGCCTTGAGCAGCGCCGTGGCGACGCTTTTGCCGATGCCCGTGCCGGCGCCGGTGACGATGGCGGTTTTATAGTCGGTCATGGCTGTACTCCCTGAAAGGGATGAGGCATCGCAAATGACGGGAACCATGGCAAGCCGGCCCAAAGCCTGTGCTCACAAAAAGGGCGGCCGTTGGCGACCGCCCCTGATCCGAACCGGGCATGGGAGGAGGAAAACCGATCCGACTGACTGAAATCATGCGCTCACCGGATTAACGAGAAGCTAACGCCAACGGCGCCGAGCTCCGAGGCTTCCTCTTCGAGCTACCAGCGCGAGCCTGCGACCGGCTTGGCCGTGCTGCCCGCTGCCGGCACCTTCGCCGCCGTCACCGTCGCCTCGACATGGTCGACCAGCGCATCCGGCAGGCCGAGACGGCCGGCAAGCAGGTCGAGATAGCCGCGTTCGGCCCGCGTGTCCGGATCGATGGCAAGACGCGAGGCGGTGTAGAGTTCCAGCTTTTGCGCATCGGTCTTGGCCCCGGCGATCAGCACATCCAGATCGAGCGGCGCCTCCAGTTCCGACATCAGGAATTTCTCCGCTTCGGCGCCGACGCCGGCGAGGCTGAGCTTGCCGGCGATCTTCTGCCGCTCTTCGTCATCGACGTGACCGTCGGCCTTCGCCGCCGAGATCATCGCCCTGACCAGCGTCAGCGTGAATTCGTCTTCGCCCTGCGGCGCTTGCGACGGATGGAAGGCGGTATCGGCCGGCGGCGGCAGCAATTCCGGTTCGCCTGCAGCTTGCGTCTCGGCCGGCGCGTTGCCGTTCTTGTAGTTCTGGTAGGCCTTGTAGGCGAGGCCGCCGATCGCAGCCAACCCACCAAGCTTCACCGCCGCACCGGTGACCTGGCGGCCTGGGCCGGTTCCGAGCAGCACCGCGGCCAGCGCGCCGGCGGCAAGCGGATTGTCCTTGGCCATCTGCACCGCCTGCCCCGCCTTGTCGCGGACAGTCGATCCGGTGCCGGGAACTTGCGAGCCGAGCAGATCGTCGAGGAGCTTCTTGGGATCGAACATCAATGCCTCCAGAATTGGCCCGGCCGAAGGTGCGCGGGCAGGTTTGCACGTCGAAGACCTAGGTCCCGCAGTTTGACATTACAATGACGCGGCGCGTCCTTTTGCCCGCTGCCACGCATGACCTCGCACCGACATCTGCTTGGATTTCACGCGGAAATTACAGTGCTGCAGCCTCCTTCCGCGTCAAAAAACGCGCGACGCTGTGGACATCGGACGTGTCGAAACCAGCTTCGACTTCGGTAATGTCGCGGCATGTCGCTTGAGAGGAGCCTGGCATGACCGATGAGACAGACCGCCAGCCGGCACGCGACCCCCAGGAACTGGAGCGCCTGTTGATTTCACGGCAATGGGTCGGAGACATTGACGGCATGGCCGCGCTTTTCGAGCAGCATGCCGTCATCGACAGCGGTGGCGGACAGCTGACGTTCGGCCGCGAAGCCATCCGGGGGCTGTTCGCGGAGATCACCGCAACCGGCCGAAAATTTCAGTCCGGAGATCAGCGCCCGGCTGTCGTCAATGGCGACCTGGCGCTGACCTCGACCCGGCTTCCTGACGGCACCATCACCACCGAGGTCGCGCGCCGGCAGAACGACGGGACATGGCTGTGGGTCATCGATCGTTTCTCTGTTGCTTAACGTAAAGTTGCTTAACGTGAAGCTAACTTCCGATGTGACGATCGCCGCGCGCTTGCGCCAGTTCGACCTGGCGCTGGCGCTCGGAGTAGCGGGCGCGATCTTCGTCCGAGCGGGCATCGAAGCAATGCGGGCATGAAACGCCGGTGGCATATTCCGGCGACAGCCGGTCTTCTGCAGCCAGCGGATGCCGGCAGGCGCGGCAGAGTTCGGCCTCGCCTTCGACCAGCCCGTGCGATACCGAAACGCGCTCGTCGAAGACGAAGCATTCGCCTTGCCAGAGGCTCTGTTCGGCGGGCACATCCTCGAGATATTTCAGAATGCCGCCTTTGAGGTGGAACACATCCTCCAAACCGAGCGACTTCACATAGGCCGTCGCCTTCTCGCAGCGTATGCCGCCGGTGCAGAACATGGCGACCTTGCGCCCGTCGAGCTCGCGCCGATGCTGCTCGACCCAGGCCGGGAATTCGCGGAAGCTGTTGGTGGCGGGATCGACAGCGCCCTTGAAGGTGCCGAGCGACACCTCGTAGGCATTGCGCGTGTCGATGACGATGGTGCCCGTATCCGAGATCAGTGCATTCCAGTCGGCCGGCGCGACATAGGTGCCTGCACCTGCCGCCGGATCGATATTCTCCACGCCCATGGTGACGATCTCGCGCTTCAACCGCACCTTCATGCGGTGGAACGGCATCGTTGCGGCGCTGCTGTATTTGATCTCGAGGCCGGCGAGACCGTCGATGGATTCGAGATGATCGATGAGCGCCGCGATTGCCGTTTCACTGCCGGCGACCGTGGCGTTGATGCCCTCACGCGCCAACAGCAGCGTGCCTTTGATGCCGCGTGCGTAGCAGAAGGCGGCGAGCGGCGCGCGCAGCGCCTCGAAGGTGTCGAGCCGGGCGAAGCGGTAAAGCGCGGCAACGCGGAAGGCTTGGCTGGGAAGTGTCATCACCAAGCCACTAGACGCTCACGACAGCCGGATCAAGGCAGAGCCGGGAGCGGTCTGATCGCGGAAGGTTTCGAACACCACGCGTGACATCGCGACACGCCGCGTTTCGTGGACAGAAAAACCTCCTTCTGCTAACCGGTCGACTTGATCAACAGAGGAGAGACGACGAATGCCCAGCACGACCGAAAAGCTCCTGTCGCTCCTCAACGGCCAGCCGGTCATACCGGTGCTGAAGATCGCCAATCCCGCCGACGCGGTGCCGCTGGCCCGGGCGCTGGCCCGCGGCGGCCTGCCGGCGATCGAGATCACGCTGCGCACCGCCGACGCGCTGGAGGCGATCCGCCGGGTGGCGGGCGAGGTTGAAGACGCCGTCGTCGGCGCCGGCACCATCCTGGACGCCCGCCAGTTCGGCGAGGCGGCGGCCGCCGGTTCGAAGTTCATCGTCAGCCCCGGCATCACCCGCGAGCTTCTCGCGGCAGCCAAGGACAGCGACGTGCCGTTGCTGCCCGGCGCCATCACGCCGGGAGAGGTCATGGCCGCCCGCGAAGCCGGCCTGCGCTTTCTGAAATTCTTCCCGGCCGAACAGTCGGGCGGCATCGCTTCACTCAAGGCTTTCGCCTCGCCGCTTGCCGACGTGAAATTCTGCCCGACCGGCGGTATCACCGGCAAGAATGCCGCCGACTACCTCAGCCTGCCCAACGTCATCTGCGTCGGCGGTTCCTGGGTGGCGCCGGACGATCTGGTCAAGGCCGGCAAATGGGACGAGATCGAAGCCTTGGCGCGCGCGGCAAGCAAGCTCGGGCGCTAGCATCTTCTGCATCAAAAGCCGCCGCCGATCTGGTTCGCCGGGCTGGTTCCCGCTCATGGGCTCGAACCACGATTCACGCCTTCAAAGGGCGCTGTCCTACCATTAGACGAAGCGGGAGAATGCCGACCGCTGGTTAGCATCCCTGGATGAAGGAAGCCAGTGCCGGCGGTGGAGGCCGCGCGGGGGTGCCAGCGCAGCCTTTACGATATTTGCCCAGCGCGGCCTACTCGGTCTTGAAGCGGGCCACCGACATGAACTTGACGGCTTTGCCGGTGAACCGGTTTGCGTCGGCCATCTCGTTGCCCGGCTGGAAGCCTATCGTATAGACCTCTCTCGGTGCCGTACGGACGAAGTCGTAGGCGTAGCGCGGCGCCGTTGTCGCATCTGAAACGGTCGCGACATACTCACCGCTGTGCAGCGCCCACCGGGCGGCCTGCGGCGCGGCGGCGACCACCACCGGCTTGGGGCTGGGCTTCAGGTCGCGAGCGGTGGCCCTGGGTTCCTTGCGTGTGGTCTTCACGCCTGCACCGATGACGGCGGCCGGATCGGAGCCGGCCGGGCGGGCAACGATGGCCTCGCGCGGCGATGCCCCGTCGCTCGATGCCCCGTCGTCGCTCGCCGGTTCCTCGAACACCGATGCTTGCTCGGAAAGCGACGCGACCTTGTATTCGTCGGTCGCGCTGACCCTTTCCAGAACGGCCTTGACCTCGTCGGGCTGGGAACTGTCGGGCCGCGCCGACGGCAACACCGAGAATGCGTCGGTGGCGGTGTTGCTCCGCTCGGCCGCACTCGCCAGCGCCAGCAACACTTGCTTGTCCTGCGGCGCAAGACTAGCAGGCGAAAGATCGGCCGGCAGCGAATGATCGGGCCGCCAGCTCGGCACGGGAACGTTGTTTGCCGCGACCTGCACCGGGCCGGCCGCAGCAGACGGGTCTGCTATGCCGAACGGAACATTTGCCGGCGCCACGCTTGCCGGCGCTTGCGCGGTCGCCACCGCCTGTTCAGTCGATCCAGCCGCATCCGCCACGCCGAACGGAACGTTCTCAGGCGGCTGGGCGCCGACGTCCGTCTTCGGGCGCGGAGCAAAATCCGGCAGCGGAATGCTGCGCGCCGGCAATGCCGCGATGATCGTCTCCGGCGTGTCATCCTCCGGTTCAGGCGCAGGCGCCGGAGCATCGGCGACTTCCGGAATCTCGGCGCGCTTGGCATCCTGAGGCGCGACGATGGCAATGCCAGGCAGGTTGCTGCTCTTGGCGGACGGCGCCGGCTTCACGTTACGGGGCTTTGGCGCCGGCTCGGCCATCGCCACGTCGGCGCTGTCGTCCGCCTCGTCGTCGCCACCGCCGAACAAGGCTGCCAGGAACCCGCGGGATTTTTTGCCGCCGCCGCTTGCGCTGGCGAGCTCGATGGCCGGTGCGCCGGCGCCCTTGCGGGCCTTGTAGGAGGCGAGCGCCTGTTGATAACCAGGCAGCGGCTTGCCGTCGCTCGGCACATGCAGCGTCTTGCCGTTGGGGAACACGCGCGCCAGTTCCTGGCGGCTGATGCCGGGCCAGTGGCGCACATTGCCGACATCCATATGCACGAAGGGCGAGCCGGAGCTGGGGTAGTAGCCGACGCCGCCGCCCTGCATCCTGAGGCCGACGTCGCGCAGCTTCTTCAGCGGCACGCCGGGAATATAGAAATCCATCGCCCTGCCGAGCATGTGCTGGCTTTTTTCGGCGACGCCCCTGCTGCGGCTGCGCAGCATCGAATTCGTGGCCGGCGAACGATAGCCGCAGACGACCTGTATGTAGTCGGTGGCGCCGCTCTCCCGATAGGCCTCCCAGACCAGGTCCAGCAGGCGCGGATCCATCTTGGTCGGCTCGTTGCGACGCCAGTCGCGCAGGATGATGTTGATCTTTCGCAAGCCCGCCTGGTCGTAGCGGCCGTTGCGCTTGTAGACGATCTCCGCCTTTTCATGCGTGTGGAGATGATAGAGCTTCAGCGAACGTGTCTCGGCGCTGGCGCCGGTTGCCGCCGCTGCAAGGAACCCGACGGCAACAATCACCGCTGCCAGCCATCTCGGCCAGACGCTCATGTGATAATGCCGCCCGTTTTCGTGTCGTTCGATTCTGTTCAAATCAAAAGGCCTTGCAGGCTGCCGTTTTGTCCCCGGATTTGACCAAACGGATGCGTGGTGTGTGCATCCGAATATCGATCCTAATGGTTAATCATCGCTTATTGAAGCCGAAATGCGGTAACACGGTGGCGATATCCCGCCAAAAATATTGCGCAGGATATCTTGGTAAACCGCTGGTTTAGATCATGTTTTGGCGCCAGCTCGAAACACGATCTGTTACCGTCCGCCTTAATACGTGAACACTGTGGCGAACACATCATTTCGAGGCGCAGTTGCGTGGAATGATGTCCGGATGAGAACCGGCTTGGCCCTGTGACTCAGGAAGCGAGCCGTTCGACGCGGCCGGTTTCCGGGTCGATGCCGTATTCCTTGAGCTTGCGGTAGAGCGTCGACCGGCCGATGCCGAGGCGGCGGGCGACTTCGCTCATCTGGCCGTTATAGTGATCGATGGCGAGCTTGATCATTTCGAGTTCGACGTCGGCCAGCGCACGCACATTGCCGCGCTCGTCGAGCGCCCGCAGCGTGCCGAAACGAGGCCTGGCCGGTGCATCGGGCTCGGCCGCGGCGACGCCGACGGCGGCCGGGACGTTATCACGCGGCTGGCTGCCCGAACCCACTCCGGAAGCTGGCCACCCTGGAGTTGGCCCCCCTGAAGCTGGCCACCCTGGAGCTGGCAAGGCGATACCCGAATCGAGATTGACCGTGCCCTCGACTTGCGCCCGGATCTGCGGGAATTCTTCTTCGGTCAGCATGTCGCCGTCGGCGAGCACCGAGGCCCGGAAGACGGCGTTTTCGAGCTGCCTTATGTTGCCCGGCCAGTCATAGGCCTGCAGCATGGCAAGCGCCGCAGCCGAGATGCCCCGCAGGCGGTGGCGCGGATCGGCGGGCGCCACCTTCTCCATGAAGTGCTCGACCAGATAGGGGATGTCGCCGCGACGGTCGCGTAATGGCGGCACGAAGATCGGATAGACGTTCAGCCGGTAGAACAGGTCCTCGCGGAACTTGCCGTCCTTGACCTGCTGCAGCAGGTTGCGATGGGTTGCCGAGATCAGCCTGATGTCGACCCTGACGGTCAAGCGGCCGCCAACCGGATCGACCTCGCCGTCCTGTACGGCGCGCAACAGCTTGACCTGCACGTCGAGCGGCAGGTCGCCGATCTCGTCAAGGAACAGCGTGCCGGTGTGCGCTTCGACGAACTTGCCGGTATGTTTTTCGGTGGCGCCGGTGAACGAGCCCTTCTCGTGCCCGAACAGGATCGATTCGACCAGATTGTCGGGGATGGCGCCGCAATTGACGGTGACGAAGGGTTTCGAGCGGCGGTCGCCGCTGCCCTGGATGGCGCGCGCCACCAGTTCCTTGCCGACGCCGGATTCACCTTCGATCAGGATCGGAATGTTGGACGCCGCCGCCTTGCTGCCGAGCCGGATCACCCGATCCATCGCCGGACTGTGGGTGATCATGTCCTTGAACGTCAGATGGCCGCCGCGCTGCCGTGACGAGCGCTTCACTTCGCCTTCGAGCGCTTCGACCTTGAGGGCGTTGCCGATCGACGCCTGCAGCCTGTCGGGAGAGGCCGGCTTGACGACGAAGTCGAAGGCGCCGTGACGCATTGCCGAAACGACGGTTTCGATGCCGCCCTGCGCGGTCTGCACGATGACGGGAATATGGATGCCACGCTCGCGCATCGCCTTCAGCACGCCGATGCCATCGAGGCCCGGCATCATCAGGTCGAGGATGATCACCGACACGTCGCGCGCATTGGGTCCGTCGACGAGATCGAGACCGGCCTCGCCGCCATCGGCGACGATCGCGGTGTGGCCGAATTTCGTCACCGCCGCCTCGAGCAGCCTGCGCTGCACGGGATCGTCATCGACTATGAGTATGGAAGCTGCCATGACTGATCCGACCGTGCCCGCCCGAGAATGCGCCCTATGGATCATCTTGGCACAGGGTTCTAAATAAGCTTTCAAAAAACCCGGTGAATGAATTCCTTAGGATTTGACCGGCTTCTCGTTTCCTCGAATTTTTGTGTCTGGAAGGATCGGCAATGCGCATGGTTTTTGCTCGAAAGCTGGCGGCGGCGCCCGGTCAGGGCGTGGCGGAGCTTGGCGACCTGCCGGAATGGAATCTAGCCGATCTCTATTCGGGCATGCAGGCGCCCGAGTTGAAGCGCGACATCGCCAAGGCCGCCGCCGATGCCATCGCCTTCGAGAGCCGTTGGAAAGGCACGCTCGCCGCCGAGGCCGGGCGTGGCGGCGCCGGCAGGCTTGGCGAGGCGCTTCAGGCCTATGAAGCGCTGGAGGAGCTGATCGGCCGCATCGTCTCCTATGCCGGGCTTGTCTATGCCGGCAACACGTCGGATCCGCAGCGCGCCAAGCTCTATGGCGACATCCAGGAAAAGATGACCGATGCCAGCGCGCACCTGCTGTTTTTCGCGCTCGAGCTGAATCTCATCGACGATGGTGCGATCGAAACCGCACTCGCCGCCGATCCGGCCTTCGCCCATTACCGGCCCTGGGTGCTCGATCTGCGCAAGGATAAGCCCTATCAGCTCGAAGACCGCATAGAGCAGCTCTTCCATGAAAAATCGATCACCGGGCGCGGGGCCTGGAACCGCCTGTTCGACGAGACGATGACCGATTTGCGCTTCGACGTCGACGGCGAGGAGCTGACGCTGGAGCCGGCGCTCAATCGCCTCCAGGACGCAGACAGCGAGGTGCGCCGCCGGGCGTCCGAGGCGCTGGCCACGACCTTCCGCAAGAATTTGCGCGTCTTTACGCTGGTCACCAACACGCTGGCCAAGGACAAGGAGATCTCCGACCGCTGGCGCGGCTTCGAGGACATTGCCGATTCCCGCCATCTCGCCAATCGCGTCGAACGCAGCGTGGTGGATGCGCTCGCCGCCGCGGTTCGCGACGCCTATCCACGCCTGTCGCATCGCTATTACGCGATGAAGGCGCGCTGGCTCGGCATGGAGGTGATGAACCACTGGGACCGCAATGCGCCATTGCCCGAGACCCCACAGGCGGTCATCGGCTGGGACGAGGCCAAGAACACCGTGCTTTCCGCCTACCAGCGCTTTTCGCCCGACATGGCGGAGATCGCCAGAACTTTCTTCGACCGCAACTGGATCGATGCACCGGTGAGACCCGGCAAGTCGCCTGGCGCCTTCGCCCATCCGACCGTGCCTTCGGCGCATCCCTATGTGCTGCTCAACTACATGGGCAAGCCGCGCGACGTGATGACGCTGGCGCACGAGCTCGGCCACGGCGTGCACCAGGTGCTGGCCGGCGGCCAGGGCGCCCTGATGGCATCGACGCCGCTGACGCTGGCCGAAACCGCATCGGTGTTTGGCGAAATGCTGACCTTCCGCTCGCTGCTCGAGCAGACCACCGACAAGCGCGAACGCAAGGCCATGCTCGCCCAGAAGGTCGAGGACATGATCAACACGGTCGTGCGCCAGATCGCCTTCTACGAGTTCGAGCGCAAGGTGCATGCCGAGCGCAGGAGCGGCGAACTGACCTCCGACAAGCTCGGCCAGTTCTGGTTGGAAGTGCAGGCGGAAAGCCTCGGGCCGGCGATCAAGCTGCGCGAAGGGTACGAGGTTTTCTGGACCTATATCCCGCACTTCATCCACTCGCCTTTCTACGTCTATGCCTACGCATTCGGCGATTGCCTGGTGAACTCGCTCTACGCGGTCTACCAGAACGCCGAGCGCGGCTTTCAGGAGAAATATTTTGCCATGCTGCGCGCCGGCGGCACCAAGCATCATTCCGAGCTTCTAGCGCCGTTCGGCCTCGACGCGGCCGACCCTGCCTTCTGGCAGATCGGGCTTGGCGTGATCAGCGGACTGATCGACGAGCTGGAAACACTGGACAAGTGATGCGCAACACTGGACGATGCGCAACACCGGATGACCGGGTTTTCCAGAACAGTTTAGCAGCAACGCATATTGGCGATGGTCTATTCTTGTCTTGGTTATTTGTTCTTAAATAACTTTCCATGGAAGTTTTCCGTTAGATTCCCGTAAGCTGTATGATAGCGTCCGCCCTCAAGCTCAGCCGGGCACGAATGGATCCGGTCGGAAAATCCCGACCGGCCATGGCGTGTCGGCGGATGCGACAACGGTTGTTGGCCAGGGGCAAACCGGTCGCCGACAGCTCGATCGAAGCCGGCTGTTCTGCAAATTGCGGAACCACCATCGAATGGTCCTTCGCCGAGGTCATGGCTCTACAGGCCAGGGCGGACGGATCGGACTGGAGAGAGAAAGACAATGGGCACTTTTTTCTACATGCTCCTGGCGTTCCTGGTAGGTGTGTTGGTTGGCTGGTTCATTTGGGGACGCCTGCGTGGCGAACTCGACAGTTTGCGCGGCGATCTAGACCGCAGGCGCAGCGAACGCGACAGATTGCGGGCCGATAGCGACCGTCTGACCGGTGAGTTGGATGCATGCGGCCGCGCCCGCGCCGATCTCGAACGCCGGCTGGGCGAGGCGAAAACCACCCAGGCGCCAACCGCGAAGGCGGCAACAGCCAAGGCGCCAGCCGCCAATGCCGGTGCGACCAAGGCGGCGATGCAGGCGCCGTCAACCCTGATTTCGACATCCGCACCAGCCAAACCGGCGCCGAAGAAATCTGCAACGGCGAAGGCCGCGACCGCGCCACGCGCAAGTGCCGCGAAAACGGCAACGCCGAAACCGCCTGCATCGAAAGCGAGCGCCGCGCCGACGGCAAGCAAGGCTGCGCCGGCGGCAAGCAAGGCCGCGCCGGCGGCAAAGAAAGCCGCGACCGGCAAGGCAACAGCTATTGCCCCAGGCAAAGCCAACGACCTGCGTCGCCTGATCGGCATCGGCCCCACCAACGAGCGGCTGCTCAAAGGGCTTGGGGTCACGACCTATGCCCAGATCGCCGCCTGGACACCCGACGATGTCAAGCGGATCGAGGCGACGTTGAATTTCGACGGCCGCATCGAACGTGAACGCTGGATCGAGCAGGCGAAACTGCTTGCCGCCGGCGACGAAAAGGAATTTGCGCGCCGCTTCCCGACCGCGGGAGAAGCCAGCAACACCTGATCCATCGCAAGGCGGCATCGGGAACAAGGCGGCGCTCTCGGGCGCCGCTTTTGTTTTTGCCCGCCGCGCCTTTGCGTCTTTGGACGCCGTTCCCTCGATTGCGCACGGTCGAGCCCCCATATAGATCGATCGCTGGTGACCGCAGCATCCGAGCCTTATGTCCCTGCCCCTGCCCTTTGCAATTTTCAGGAACGACGAGACCGCGCGGCAGCTCGTTTTCGACCGGCCGGCCGAGATAATCGCAGCGCATGGCGAGGCGGATTTTTTACCGGCGCTGGAAGCCGCGCAGGCTGCACATGACGGCGGCAAATGGCTGGCCGGTTATTTCTCCTACGAGGCCGGTTACCTGCTCGAACCCAAGCTCGTTCCGCTGCTGCCGGCCGGCCGCCGCGCCCCGCTTTTTTGCCTCGGCGTGTTCGATGCGCCGGTCGAGCAGACGGTCGCGCCAGGCGATCCGCCGGCCAGCAACGGCCCAATCTTCGACGCCAAGGCAGCCTGGTCTTCGGACGACTACGCCAAACGCTTTGCCAGGCTGCATGACCACATCCGCAAGGGCGACTGCTACCAGGGCAATCTGACCTTTCCGGTCCATGCGCAGTGGTCGGGCGACCCGCTGGTCGCCTTCAACGCGCTAACCGAACGCCAGCCGGTGAAGTATGGGGCGCTGGTCGCGCTCGGCGATCCGATCGTCTTGTCGCGTTCGCCCGAACTGTTCTTCGAGGTGGACGCGGAAGGCATGATCGAGACGCATCCGATGAAGGGCACCGCGCCGCGCGGCGCAACAAAAGCCGAGGACGATCGCCTGAAAGCGTTCTTGCGCAACGACGAGAAGAACCAGGCCGAGAACCGGATGATCGTCGATCTCCTGCGCAATGACATTTCACTGATCAGCGAGGTTGGCACGCTCGATGTGCCGGAGCTTTTCCGCATCGAGAGCTACCCGACCGTCCACCAGATGGTGAGCCGCGTGCGGGCGAAACTCTTGCCCGGCCTCGCCATCCATCAGATTTTCGCCGCGCTGTTCCCCTGCGGCTCGATTACCGGCGCACCGAAGATCCGCGCCATGGAGATCCTGCGCGAGCTGGAAAGTGGCCCGCGCGATGTCTATTGCGGCGCCATAGGCTGGATCGCGCCCGGGGGCCGGATGCGCTTTTCGGTGGCGATCCGCACCATCTCGCTCTTTGCCAATGGCGAGGCGGTCTACAATGTCGGCGGTGGCGTCGTCTTCGATTCGACAGCCGAAGAGGAGTACCAGGAGTGTCTGCTGAAAGCCCGTTTCGCGACAGGAACACTGCCGATTTCGAACTGATCGAAACAATGCGCTGGGAACCCGGCTCGGGTTTCCTCCGTTTCGACCGCCATCTCGCGCGGCTTTACGGCTCGGCAAGCGAACTCGGTTTCGCCTGCGATCCGACAAGGGTCGGCGAAGCGCTGATGAATGCGGTCGGCCACCAACAGATCGCGTTGCGCACCCGCCTCGTCCTGTCGCGCAAGGGCGAAATGGCGGTGTCGGTGCAGCCCTACGAGCCGCTCGCCGCAGACAAGGTCTGGACCCTGCAGCTGGCGCGCGTGCGGCTTGATTCGAGCGATATGCTGCTGCGCCACAAGACCAGCCGCCGACAAACCTATACGCGCGCGCGCGCCGAATATCTCGCCGGGCGCGCCGACGAGGTGCTGCTCGCCAATGAGCGCGGCGAAATCTGCGAGGGCACGATCACCAATGTCTTTGCCGATTTCGGCGACGGCGTGCTGGCCACGCCGCGGCTCGATTGCGGCCTGCTGCCTGGCGTCCTGCGCGGCGAACTGCTGGATCAAGGCCGCGCCGGTGAAGCGGTCTACACGTGGAACGAACTGAAATCGGCCAAGGCGCTGTTCGTCGGCAACTCGCTGCGCGGATTGATCCCGGCGCGGCTGGGCTGAAGCATCTGGAGACAACAATGTTCGTGGTTTCGCTGAACTACAAGGTGCCGCTGACCGAGATCGACCGCCTGCAGCAAGCGCATGTCGAGTGGCTGAAGGCCTGCTATGCGCAAGGTATCTTTGTCGCCTCCGGGCCAAAGCGGCCAAGGACCGGCGGCATCATCATCGCGCGTGGTCCACGCGAAGTGCTCGAAGCCAGACTGGCGGACGATCCCTTCGCCAAGGCAGGTGCCGCCGATTACGAAATCACCGAATTCACGGCGAGAATGGCCGCCGCCGCACTGGAAGCCTACAAAGAGGCATGAGCTTCCGCCCGCCGACCCACACACCCTATGACGGCTCGTCGAAACTGTTCACCATCGGGCTGAAGCCGCTCAATCTCGATAGCTGGATCGAGGTCGACGAATATCTGCTGCCCTATCTTGCCGAGAAACGCCGGCTTTATGCGGAAATTCCCGGCAAGGTTTTTGTCGAGGAGCAAACAACGCGCGACGCTCAGCGCGAAGTGCTCGATCTGCTCGGTGCGCATCTGGCGGCGAACTTTCCTGAGACCCACAGGCGTACCGACAATGCGATCGAGGTGATCGGCGGCATCGACAATCTCGAGGGCTCAGGCACCTCAGCTTCTTTCAGCGATGCGCCGCTTGTCGCGGCCTCGTTGCTCGTCCAGGAGGATTTGATCCTGATGCGTCGCGACGAGAGCGGCTGGCGTCTGGCGGCCGGCTCGCTCTGCTTCCCGTCGTCATGGTCGCTGATCGAAAAATTCGGCAAGCCGCTGCAGCAGATCCACGCGCCGGTACCGGGTTTCGGCCCGGGCACACGCCCGGCCGATCTCATCAACCGCATGTTCGACGGCCTCCAGGGCCAAGCCGTCGAGCGCTACAACTGGTCGATCCAGGCGGGCGACGCACTCTACCACCCGCTCTCCAACCTCGAACGCGTCGACCGCGCCAGCAATCGCCCGTCGAGATTCCCGGATGGCGACATCGACGCCCATGCCTTTATCCGCGTCGAGCGGCAGACGCTGAGAAAGCTCCCCGTTTCGGGCGACGTACTCTTCACCATCCGCATCCATCTCGACCCGCTCGCCGTGCTGGAACGCCACCCCGACCGCGCGGCGCTCGCGGCGTCCTTGGCCGAACAACTTCTGGCGCTGGACGAGGCACAACTCGACTACAAGGGGATGACCGCCGACCGTGACCGGCTGGTGGAAACACTGAAAATGATCGCTGGGGGGAACAATGATCCAGCATCTTAGCAGGCCGGTCACGTTCATGGCCGCGATCCTGGTGCTGTCGACAGCAGCCGAGGCGGAGCCGGTGACTTATGCCGGCAAGCTTGGAAAGGCCGATATCGTCGTCGAATTCACCGGCGACCCCGCGGCGCCCGGCGGCCCGCTGGCCGGCCGCTATTTCTACCGCTCGAAGGGCGTTGACATCCCGCTGCAGGCCCGGTCTCAAAGGGGCAGCAAGTTCGAACTGGCCGAGGAGGAGGCATGCGGCGCCGACAATTGCGATGACGGAAAGGCCGCGCCGATTGCCGCTGTGTGGCGCCTGGCCTCATCCAGTAACGGCAAGACCCTTGAAGGCAGCTGGAACGGAAAGAAGGCGCTGCCGCTCAGATTGGAACGGGTCGCAAGTCGGCAAGTGACCGGGAACGAGCCCGGCACCCCGCTCGATCTCTACGATTTCAGCTTCATGAAGTTCTTCGCCAATGACACGCCGCTCACTATGGAAACGTCCCCTTATGACTATCTGCGGATGGACACTCAGCTCGATAACGGCAAGACGACTGGTTGGCCGGACGCAACCTACCGCTATGTCGTCGACCCCCGCACCAGGTTTGCCACGCCGCGCATTGTCGAACTGTCCGGCGACGTTCCGATCGAGGCCGCGAATGCTCTGCTGCAAGAGAGGCACTGGCGCGCAAACATCGGCGCACTGGGCTGCGTGGCGGCGCAATATGCCGGTTTCAACGACGGCGGGCCAATTGACGGTATGAACGGCGGCACGCTCGGCGGCTATGAGGACAGCACATTCGAAGTGACGTCGCTGACTCCGCGGCTGATGAGCTGGCGGGAGTCCGGCAGCATCTTCTGCGGCGGAGCGCATCCGACCAACTATTCGGACGCCTACATCATGGATGTGCGGCGCGGCGTCCTGCTTGGCCTTCAGGACATTTTCTCGGATACGGTGGATGGCAAGCCCGGTCCTTCCCTGGCCTCCTTCGTCAAGCAGCGGCGCAAGAAACCGATCGATCAGACCGATATCGATCACGAAGCCGAATGCGGCATGGACGATCTCATCGGCGAATATCTAGCGGTCAGCCTCTGGCGTGAGGGCGACAAGCAGGTTCTGGTTTTCGGGCTCCAGACCCTGCCGCATGCCATCCAGGCCTGCGCCGACGATCTGCTGGAACTGCCGGTCTCCGAGGCACGTGACCTCTTCAAGCCTGCATTCGCGAGACTAGTCGAGCCGTAGCCGGGATGGCGCGGCGTGAGGCCGGCCGTCCGCTTTTCGCTTTATTGTGACAATGATCTATGGTTTGTCGCGCCGCGGCCAAGCCGCTGTTCCGAAGCGTTTTTTGAGGGAGTAATCGATAAATGGCGAATGAAAACTGGCCCGTTTACGGTGAGATCACCGGCCCTGTAGTGATGATCGGCTTCGGCTCGATCGGACGGGGAACGCTGCCGCTGATCGAGCGCCATTTCAAATTCGACAAGTCGCGCATGACGGTCATCGACCCGCGCGACACCGACCGCAAATTGCTCGACGAGCGCGGCATCACTTTCATGCAGGATGCGGTGACCAAAAAGAACTACAAGAAGCTGCTGACACCACTTTTGACCAATGGCGGCGGCCAGGGCTTTTGCGTCAACCTGTCGGTCGACACTTCCTCGCTTGAGCTGATGAAGCTCTGCCGCAAGCTTGGCGTCCTCTATATCGACACGGTGGTCGAACCCTGGCTCGGCTTTTATTTCGACGAGAAGGCCGACAACGCCTCACGCACCAACTATGCGCTGCGCGAGACCGTACGTACTGAAATCGCGAAGAACCCGGGCGGCACCACGGCGATCTCGTGCTGCGGCGCCAATCCGGGCATGGTCTCGTGGTTCGTCAAGCAGGCACTGGTCAATCTCGCCACAGATCTTGGCCTCGACTTCTCGGAACCCGCGCAGCACGATCGCGAAGGCTGGGCCAGGCTGATGAAGAAGGCCGGCGTCAAGGGCATCCATATCGCCGAGCGCGACACCCAGCGCACCAAGAAGCCCAAGCCGATGAACGTGTTCTGGAACACCTGGTCGGTCGAAGGCTTCATTTCGGAAGGGCTGCAGCCGGCCGAGCTCGGCTGGGGCACGCATGAGGCGTGGATGCCGAAGAACGCCAAAAGCCACAAGAACGGTTCGAAGGCCGCGATCTATCTGGAGCAGCCCGGCGCCAATACACGCGTGCGCACGTGGTGTCCGACGCCCGGCCCGCAATACGGTTTCCTGGTGACACACAACGAAGCGATCTCGATTGCCGATTTTTTCACGCTGCGCGGCAAGAAGGGCAAGGTGCAATACCGGCCGACCTGCCATTACGCCTATCATCCCTGCAACGACGCAGTGCTGTCGCTGCACGAGATGTTCGGTGTCGCCGGCAAGGCTCAGCCCGTGCATCACGTGCTCGACGAAAATGAACTGGTCGATGGCGTCGACGAACTCGGCGTGCTGCTCTACGGCCACGCCAAGAACGCCTACTGGTACGGCTCGCAGCTGTCGCTGGCCGAGGCGCGCAAGCTGGCGCCCTATCAGAACGCCACCGGCATGCAGGTCACGTCGGCGGTGCTGGCCGGCATGGTCTGGGCGCTGGAAAATCCCGTGGCCGGCATCGTCGAGGCCGACGAGATGGATTACAAGCGCTGCCTCGACGTGCAGGGCCCCTATCTCGGGCCGGTCAGGAGCTATTATACCGACTGGACACCGCTCGACAATCGGCCTGGTCTGTTTCCCGAGGATCTCGATACCAAAGACCCGTGGCAATTCCGCAACATCCTCGTTCGATAGCAGCGTTGCCTCGACACTCGGCCAGCTTGCAATCGCCCGGAAATCGGGCGATTGAAGAGGGGCGGCCTAGAGCCACGTGCGTCCATTTGGACGCACAAAGTACGCTCTAGCACTTTGAATGTGCGCATCGTGCTTTCCGAAAATCGGATCGATTTTCGGGCCGATGCGAGAGGAGAGGATCTTGAAGATGACGATTGCGCAAAGACTGCTTTCGGCTGGCATTGCCGCGGCCGCTACGGTCGCGTTGGCGGCCTGCACGACAACCGGCCCAGGCGAGCCGCCGGTGATCACGGCCAAGGGGGTTGAAGGCTCCTGGATCGACGCGCAGGGCACGGGCTTGTCCACCTTCAAGGGCGGCAGCTTCGCGACCGTCGCAACCGACACCGGCCAGAAGCTTGCCGATGGCAGCTACACCATGACCGGCGGCACCTCAGTCGAGATTCATGGCACTTCGCTGATCCGCCAGACGCCAATCAGCTTCAACTGCCTGATGGTCTCCACCAGCCAGCTCAATTGCACCAGCGCGAGCGGGCAGAATTTTGTGCTGACCAGGCGCACCTGAAATCCGATTCCGAATTGACTTTGCAAAAGACGGCGGCTTCAAGCCGCCGTCTTCTTTTTACGCCGGCAAAGCTGATGCCGATTTCCGCTTGCATCGACTGAAACGCGATGTGAACATAGCCCAAGAGGGCTGTTACATCCCAGTCAAACAAGAGCGTTAAACGCCTCTGCGCATGACCCTGAAAATCGGAGTCGATTTTCGGAAAGGATCATGCGCAAAATAAAAATTGGTACAGCGTCCTTTGCGCGTCCCAAATGACGCGCGGCGCTGTACTCAAGTTATCCGGGAGACGAGAATGAAGAAGATTGCTGCCATCGCCGCGCTGTCGGCATCGGCGCTTGGCCTGTCGGCAGGGGTATCCTTTGCCGACTACACGCTCAACATCCTGCACATCAACGACTGGCACAGCCGCATCGAGAGCAACAACAAGTACGAATCGACCTGCTCGGCCGAGGAGGAGACCAAGGGCGAATGCGTCGGCGGCGCCGCCCGCCTGGTCACCGCGATCGCGCAGGAGCGCAAGAAGCTGGAAGGCCAGAACGTGCTGCTGCTCAGCGCCGGCGACAATTTCCAGGGCTCGCTCTTCTACACGACCTACAAAGGCAAGACCGAAGGCGAATTCCTCAACCAGATGAAATTCGATGCCGAGGCTCTCGGCAACCATGAGTTCGACGATGGCGAGTCGGCGCTGGCGCCGTTTCTCGACATGATCCAGTTTCCGGTGCTCGGCGCCAATGTGAAGGCCAATGCGCAATCCAAGCTCGGCGACCGCGTCAAGCCGTCGATCGTGGTCGAGGTCGGCGGCCAGAAGATCGGGATCGTCGGCGCGGTCACCAACGACACGCCGGAGCTTGCCACCCCTGGCCCGAATATTGCCATCGAAGACGACGTCAAGTCGATCACCGCTGAGGTCGAGAAACTGAAGCGAGAGGGCGTCAACAAGATCATCGCGGTGACCCATATCGGCTACAAGCGCGAGCGCGACGTGATCGCCAAGATCCCGGGCGTCGACGTGGTGGTCGGCGGCCACAGCCATTCGCTGCTGTCCAACACCGACCCCAAGGCGGAAGGCCCTTATCCGACGATGGTCGACAATCCGGACGGCTACAAAGTGCCGGTCGTCCAGGCGGCGTCCTATTCGAAATATCTCGGCGAGTTCAAGGTCGTGTTCGACGACAACGGCGTCGTCAAGGAGGCCAGCGGCGATCCCATCCATCTCGACAAATCGATCACGCCCGACCCCGCCGTGCTTGCCCGCATCAAGGAACTCGGCGCGCCGATCGAGGCCTTGAAGAACAAGGAAGTCGCCGAGACCACCAAGGCGATCGACGGCAGTCGCGAAAACTGCCGCGCCCGCGAATGCGAGATGGGCAATCTGGTCTCCGACGCCGTCCTCGACCGGGTCAAGGGCCAAGGTGTCGAGATCGTCATCTCGAATGGCGGCGGCTTGCGCGCCTCCATCGACCAGGGCACCGTCACCATGGGCGAGGTTCTCACCGTCCTGCCGTTTCAGAACACGCTGGCGACCTTCCAGATCTCCGGCAAGGATTTGCTTGCCGGCCTCGAAAGCGGCCTCAGCCAGGTCGAGGACGGCGCCGGGCGCTTCCCGCAGGTTGCCGGCCTGAAATATGCGTTCGACAAATCGGCGCCGCCTAACGGACGCGTCAAATCGGTCGAGGTCATGGAAGGCGGCGCCTGGACGCCAATTAAGCCGGACAAGGATTACCTGGTCGCCACCAACAACTATGTCCGCCAGGGCGGCGACGGCTACAAGGTGTTCGCCGAGAAGGCCAAGAACGCCTATGATTACGGCCCGGGGCTGGAACAGGTCGTCGCCGACTACCTAGGCGCGCACCGGCCCTATACGCCGAAGCTCGACGGCCGCATCACCGAGATCGCCGCGACCGTGGCCCCGGCCGCAGAACCTGCCAACCCTGCCGAACCGCCAAAACCTGCTGAGGCTGCGCCGGCAAAGCCCGTTGAGCCGGCAATGCCCGAAATGCCGGCCGGCTCCGGCGACATTTCCAAGACGCCGCCGGCCGTCCCGGCTGAAACAGCGCCGGCACCCGCACCCGCCGAGCCGGCCCAGCCGGCGGCACCTGCGGCTCCGGCCACACCGGCTCCGGCGACCCCTGCTCCGGCCGAGCCGGCACCGGCCGAAAGCAGCCATGTAATCGTCGCCGGCGATACCTATTGGGATCTCGCGGTGAAGGCTTATGGCGACGGCACCAAATGGAAAATAATCTCCGATGCCAACAAAGCCTACGAGCCACGCCGCCTTCCGGTCGGCGCAACCTTGACGATCCCGGCGGCCTCGAAGTAATCCGGCCGCAGGAACGCAATGCACCCGCCCGGCAGACCGGGCGGGTGTTGCATTTCTGGGATAAGGTGCGGCCAGACGCAGCATTTGAAAACCGGCGCGGCATCGCTACTTTCGCCGCGGCACCGTTGGTTCGCGGTGTTGGAGAACCTCATGACGCTTGCCAACCCTGCTGAAATCAAAGCCGAGAAGACTGCCGCCTCGCCGTCGGCAGGGCGCCCTCTGGTCAGGACCGGCAAGGTCGGTGTCATGCTGATCAATCTCGGCACCCCGGACGGCACCGGCTTCAAGCCGATGTGGCGCTACCTCCGGGAGTTCCTGTCCGATCCGCGCGTCATCGAGCTCAACAAGGCGATCTGGTATCCGATCCTCTACGGCGTGGTCCTCACCACCCGGCCGAAGAAATCAGGGGCCAACTATGCCAGGATATGGAACTGGGAGCGCAACGAGTCGCCGCTGCGAACCTACACCCGCGCCCAGGCCGAGAAGCTCGGGCTCGCGCTCGGCGAGCTACCCAATGTCGTCGTCGACTGGGCGATGCGCTACGGCAACCCTTCGACCGAGAGCGTGGCCGAGAGACTGGTCGAGCAAGGCTGCGACCGCATCCTGTCTTTCCCGCTCTATCCGCAATATTCGGCGACGACGACTGCGACTGCCAACGACCAGCTGTTTCGCGCGCTGATGAAGATGCGCCGCGCTCCGGCCATTCGCAGCGTGCCACCCTATTACAACGAGCCGGCCTATATCGAGGCGCTCGCCCGTTCGATCGAAAAGCATCTGGCGAGCCTCGGATTCGAACCGGAAATTGTCATTGCTTCCTATCACGGCATTCCGAAACCCTATTCCGACAAGGGCGACCCCTACCAGGCCCATTGCCTCGAGACGACCCGACTGCTGCGCGAAAAGCTCGGCTGGGATGAAAACAAGCTGATTACCACCTTCCAGTCGCGCTTCGGCGCGCAGGAGTGGCTGCAACCCTACACCGACAAGACGGTCGAAAGACTAGGGCGCGAAGGCGTGAAATCGGTCGCCGTCGTCAATCCAGGATTTTCCGTCGACTGCATCGAGACGCTGGACGAGATCGGCAGGGAAGCGTCCGAGACCTTCTATCATGCCGGCGGCGAAAAGTTCGCACATATCCCTTGCCTCAACGACAGTGCCGAGGGCATGGCGGTGATCGAGGCGATGGTGCGGCGCGAGCTGTCCGGCTGGGCCTGAACAGATCACCCGTCTATGCACCCGCAATCCGTGATCACCTGATTGTAACATTGCTGAAACACACTTAAGTGTTTGGTGGAATCGGTCGCGTGGAATATCCAACATAGCCGGCCTTTGAGGGGAGAGCCAAATGGGTTTCAGTGGTTTTGATATCGCGCTTCTAGTTCTTGTCGCCCTTGTCGTGCTGGTGCTTATCAAGGGCATCCGAACAATTCCGCAAGGCTATAATTATACCGTCGAACGTTTTGGCCGTTACACCAAGACATTGAACCCAGGCCTCAACCTGATCGTGCCTTTCGTCGACCGTGTCGGCGCCAAGATGAACATGATGGAGCAGGTGCTCGACGTACCGACGCAGGAGATCATCACCCGCGACAATGCCACCGTTGCCGTCGATGGCATCGCCTTCTATCAGGTGCTTAACGCGGCGCAGGCCGCCTACCAGGTCTCCGGCCTGCAGAATGCGATTCTCAATCTCACGATGACCAACATCCGCACCGTGATGGGCTCGATGGACCTCGACGAACTTTTGTCGAACCGCGACGCCATCAACGAGCGCCTGCTGCGCGTCGTTGACGAGGCGGCGCATCCCTGGGGCATCAAGATCACTCGTGTCGAGATCAAGGACATCAACCCGCCGGCCAATCTCGTCGAATCGATGGGCCGACAGATGATGGCCGAGCGCAATAAGCGCGCGCAGATCCTCGCCGCCGAAGGCCTCAAGCAATCGCAGATCCTGGAGGCCGAAGGCCGCAAGGAAGCCGCCTTCCGCGATGCCGAGGCGCGCGAGCGCTCGGCCGAGGCTGAAGCACGCGCCACGCAGGTGGTGTCGGAGGCGATTTCCAAAGGCGACGTGCAGGCGCTCAACTACTTCGTCGCGCTGAAATACACCGAAGCGCTGACCAGGATCGGCTCGGCGACAAACAGCAAGCTCGTGCTGATGCCGATGGAGGCCTCATCGCTGATCGGCACGCTCGGCGGTATTGGCGAAATCGCCAAGGAAGTTTTCCGAAGCGAAGGCACCGCCGGTGCCGCACGACAGGCCGCCCGCCCGCCGGTCGTTCGTCCGAGCGAAACCTGAGGCCACAGCCATGCTCGGCCGCATTGTTTCCGAACTCGGCCCGTGGAGCTGGATGGTCCTCGGCTTCGTCCTGCTGGTAATGGAGGTCATCGCGCCGGGCATTTTCATGCTGTGGATCGGCATTGCCGCGCTGTTGATCGGCGTCGTCTCACTGCTCGTCTGGGATGCCGGTTTCTGGACCTGGCAGATCCAGGTCCTCGCCTTCCTCGCGCTGTCGCTGGTCTCGGCCTATGTCGGAAAGCGGCTGGTGGGCGGGCGCCATGATGAAACCGACCAGCCCCTGCTCAACCGTCGCGGCGCACAGATGGTCGGCCGGACGGCGACCCTTGCCGAGCCGATCAAGGACGGGCGCGGCCGCATAAAGCTGGGCGACACGTTGTGGCGCGTCTCCGGCCCTGACCTGCCGGCCGGCACGCAAGTGCGCGTGACGGGCGCCGCTGATACCGACCTGGAACTGACGGTCGAGGCGGTCTAGGAACCCGCTAGGCAGCACCGATGCGCAGCAGGTCGTGTAGATGGACGAGCCCGATCGGCCGCCTGCCTTCGACCACCATCAGGCTGGTGATAGCCGAGTCGTTGATTGTCTGCAGCGCCGTCGCAACAAGCGTGTCGGGCGAAGCCATTTTCGGCTCTCTGGTCATCACCTGATCGACGCTCATTGCCAGGAGATCGCTGCCGATATGGCGCCTGATGTCGCCATCGGTGATGATGCCGATCAGCTTGCCGTCCGCGGCAGTCACGGCCACGCAGCCAAACCCCTTGCGCGACAATTCGAGGATTGCCTCGCGCATGCCGGTACCTGACGACACCAGCGGCAGCCTGTCGCCGACATGCATGATCTCGCGGATCTGCGTCAGGTTGGCTCCGAGCTGGCCGCCGGGATGGAACGTGCGGAAATGGTCCGGGGTGAAGCCGCGTGCCTCGAGGAGCGCGATGGCCAGCGCATCGCCCATCACCATTTGCAATAGTGTCGAGGTCGTCGGCGCAAGCCCGTGCGGGCAGGCTTCCGGTGCTCGCGGCAGCAGAAGCACAACGTCGGCCGCGCGCGCCAGAGCCGATTTTTCACCCGCGGTGACCGCGACCAGCGGGATCGAGAAGCGCCTCGAATAGGCGATGATGCCCTTGAGCTCAAGGCTTTCGCCCGACCACGAAAGCGCGATTATGGCGTCGTTTCTGGCGATCATGCCAAGGTCGCCGTGATTGGCTTCGGCAGGGTGGACGAAGAAGGCCGGCGTGCCGGTCGAGGCGAGCGTTGCGGCGATCTTCGAGCCGATATGGCCGCTTTTGCCGACCCCGGTGACGATGACGCGGCCATCGATCTGCGACACCATGCCGACGGCTCGTGCGAACGGCTCGGCCAGCCCGTTTTCGAGAGCGTCTGCCAGTGCCGCGACGCCGGCCTGCTCCGTCGCCACGGTTCTCAGCGCCGAGGCAATCGCGGCCTGCCCGTCATGCCGCTTCCTGTCTGGGGATTTCACGTCCATGGACGATGCGATTAGCGCTTCGGCGCGCGCCTGTCCAACGGAATTGCCGTCCCGAACCTCCTGACGGGCCATGCCTCAACGCTCCGTTAACCATCCCCATTTACGGTTTCGTAAGTATGGCGCGCGTGCGCCGCGCAAGCAGTGGTGCCGATGTCCGGGTTTCAGCCTCAAAACAAAATGGGACGAAAGGGCAAGGCGGTCTGCGCTTTGCTGCTGGCAACCAGTGTCTTTGCGTTGTCGCGGCCGGCACTGCTTTGCGCCCAGGAAACCGAGCTGCGCGGCGAGGTTTCGGAATCGACAATCCTGGACGAACAGCAGTACAAGATCAGGCAATCGAGCATAGCCGGAACCCAAGCCGCGCAGGCTGCTGCAACCGCCAACGACAATACGCCGCTGCCTACCTATCGCCCGGCCAGCCAAGGGGCGTTGCCTGACGACGGCACGGGCGAGGCGGCCACAACCGGCGGCACTTTCGATCAACCAGCGGCCAGCGGCGACCCATTTCCCGACAACCCTGCTCCGCCACCCCGACGGCGGCCAAGCGCGACGCCACGCGCCGCCAATGCGGCCAACGCCGAAGACGAGACCGCTGACAGCCAGAAGCGCATGAGAGCCGCGACTGCAGCCGCGGCGGCGACCGATGACACCGATACCGCCGCTATAGACGAGCAGGATACGGTCAACCGCCGTGCCGTCACCATCGATTCCGCCGAGAGGCTCAGGCTCGACCCCGGCGCCGAGCGCACCGAAGCCATCGACGGCCAGAACAAAAAGAACGAGGACGACCCGTTCGCCGCCACCGGCATCAAGCTCGGCTCTTTCGTAATCCGGCCGACGCTCGAGCAAGGCCTGACGTCTTCGACAAACGCCGATTCGAGCAGCCTCGGCAAGCCGGCCTTGCTGTCGGAAACGACTCTGCGCTTCAACGCCGTCTCCGACTGGCGGGAGAATTCGGCGACGGTTGAGGGCTATGGCATCTTCCGCGAAACCTTGTCCGGCTATGACATTCACGAGGCGCAAGGCCGCGTCGACGGCACACTCAACATCGATCTCGACAATGATCTGCGCGCCATCGCCAAGCTGGGCTATGAGGCCGTGCCCGAATCGGCCTCGGCGCCGGACGCGGTCGTCGGCGCCGTTGGCCAGCCGGTGCGCCAGACCATGAACGGCAGTCTCGCCGTCGAGAAGGATGCCGGCAAGATGCGCTTCGCGCTGACCGGCGCGATCGAGCACGACATCTTTGGCGACGCCAAGCTTTCGTCGGGCGGATCGCTGTCGCAGAAGGGCCGCGACTCGACGCTCTACACGGCCATTTTGCGTACCGGTTACGAGATCTCGCCTGCCATCACCCCGTTCACCGAAATCGAGATCGGCCGGCGCGCTTATGATTTGCGCGTCGATCCAAACGGCTTCCAGCGCTCCTCGACCAGGCTTGGCGCACGGGCCGGCGTCGAGCTCGATCTCCGCGAGAAGCTTACCGGCGAGTTCTCGGTCGGCTGGCTGCGCGAAGCTATCGACGACGATGCCCTGCCGGCTATTTCGGGCGCGACGGTCAATGCCGATCTCAAATGGTCGCCGGAACGCGGCACCACGATCGGGCTCACCGCACAGACGACCGCCGAGAACACGACGAATGCGGGCGAAAGCGGCGACATGCTCTATTCCGGCAGCCTCACCGGCGAGCGGCAGATCCGCGCCAACCTGACCGGAAATGCCGCTCTCGGCCTCGAATGGCGCGACTATACCGGCTCCGACGATCATGATTTGACGCTGAGCGCCGAGGCTGGGCTGACGTGGTGGCTGAACCGCTACACCGGGCTCACCACCCGCGCCAGGACTGAAAAACTGACCAGCAACCTGATTGGGCGCGACTACACGGCCAACAGTATCTTCGTCGGCTTGAAGTTGCAGCGCTAAATGCATGTCGCGCAAAAGTGTGCAGCGGTTTTGCGATAACGACTTGCCTAAAACAAGAACCTAAAGCGCGTCGCATGAGGCCGGTCGAACGCGGCGCGCTTTAGCCGATCAGCGCGGCAACCGGTGTTGAAACTACAAGGCTATGCCGCGGCGTTCTGACGGCGCGAGTTCGTCGAGAAGCGTGCGAATGACACCGGCCATGCTGGCATTCATGTCTCTGCGCCACAGTGCGAAGGCAACGTTGGCCTCGACGAAGCCTTCGGGCGAGCCGCAGTCGAACGTCCGCCCGCGGTAGTGGTAGCCGTAGAAGGGCTGTTGCTTCTGCAGCTTCAGCATTGCATCGGTGAGCTGGATCTCGTTGCCGGCGCCTTTTTCCTGACCTTCGAGTATCTTGAATATCTCCGGCTGCAGGATATAGCGCCCGTTGATGTAGAGGTTCGACGGCTCCGTGCCGGTCTTCGGCTTTTCCACCATGCCGGTGATGCGGAAACCGTGATGCGCGTCCTCGCCGCGGCCGACAATGCCGTATTTGTGCGCCTCGGCCGGATCGCATTCCTGCACGGCGACGATGTTGTTGCCGGTCTCGGCGTAAAGCTCGACCATGTCCTTCATGCAGCTTTTTTCCGACTGCATGATCATGTCGGGCAATAGCAGCGCAAAGGGCTCGTCGCCGACGAGCTCGCGCGCGCACCAGACGGCGTGGCCAAGGCCGAGCGGTACCTGCTGGCGGGTGAAGCTGGTCTGCCCCGGCGCCGGTTGCAGCCGCTGCAGGCGGGCGAGCTGGTCGTCCTTGCCGCGCTGCGCAAGCGTGTCGTAGAGCTCGAACTGGACATCGAAGTGATCCTCGATGACCGCCTTGTTGCGGCCGGTCACGAAGATGAAATGCTCGATCCCGGCATCGCGCGCCTCATCGACCACATACTGGATGACCGGCCTGTCGACGACCGTCAGCATTTCCTTGGGAATGGCCTTGGTAGCAGGGAGAAAGCGCGTGCCGAGACCGGCAACCGGGAACACTGCCTTGCGAACTCTCTTCATGTGCCAATTATCCATTTGCATGCCTGTTCGGCAATCCCGATTCGAGACATTTTCATGCCGAAATCGAGGATTACTGAACGGCGGGTCATAAATCTCAGCTGGTAAAGCATTGACGCATCTTTTCACCCCGCACGGCACCTATGGTAAACCAAATGCTAACCGGGTTCGGCGATGAATAGTCTTCCTGAGATGAAGAAGGAGGAAAAGATGTCCGTTCGCAACGCCGCAAGGCGCTTCACCAGCGTCCTGACGGCCGCCAGCCTCTCGCTTGCTTTGCTCATGCCCAGCGGGCCGGCTTTTGCCAATGCCGGCTTCCGCCAATGGGTCGCCAGCTTCCGTGCTACCGCCGTGGCGAGCGGCGTTTCCGGCTCCGTCTACGACCAGGCATTCAAGGGCATCAACGATGCTGACCCGGTGGTACTGGAAAAGGCCCGTACTCAACCCGAATTCACCGCACCCGCCTGGGATTATTTCGACAACCGCGTCCATGACCAGTCGGTCGCCGTCGGCCAGCAGATGGCAAGGAAATGGAAGCCTTGGCTGGACAGGATCGAGGCAAGATACGGCGTCGACCGCTACATCCTGCTGGCCATCTGGTCTATGGAATCGAACTACGGCGAAACCCTCAAGCGCGATGATATCATGCGCAATGTCGTGCGCTCGCTGGCGACGCTTGGTTATGCCGATCCGAAGCGAGCGAAATTTGCCCGCACCCAGCTGATCGCGGCGCTGAAGATCCTGCAGACCGGCGACATCGACGAAAGCCATCTCAGCGGCTCATGGGCCGGCGCGATGGGCCATACCCAGTTCATCCCCACCAGCTACCAGTCCTATGCGGTCGATATGGACGGCAACGGCAAGCGCGACATCTGGAATTCGATTCCCGACGCACTGGCGACAGCCGCCAATTTGCTGAGGAAGAACGGCTGGCAGGCAGGCAAGACCTGGGGTTATGAGGTCAGCCTTCCGGACGGCAAGAAGCTGCCCGGAGGCTCGAAGTCGCTGTCGCAATGGCAGGCGCTGGGGGTCAGCCGTGCCAACGGCAAGCCGTTCAAGAACGGTGCGGACAAAGCGACGTTGAAGCTGCCCGGCGGCAGCGGCGGGCCGGCTTTCCTGATGATCAAGAATTTCTCGGTCATCAAGCGTTACAACAATGCCGACAAATATGCGCTCGCCGTGGGCCTTCTTGCCGACGAAATTGCCGGCTATGGCGGGCTTGTGCAGGACTGGAAGCGACCGTTTACCAAGCTCTCCTTCGAGGAAAGGCAGGAGCTTCAGAAGCGACTTTCCGAGCACGGCTATTACGACGGCAAGTTCGACGGCAAGATCGGTGACGGATCGAAAACCGCCATCATGGCCTTCCAAGCAAAGGCTGGCTTGACCCAGGACGGGTATCCGAGCAAGGAAGTGCTCAAATGGCTCAGGCAGAACTAGAGCCGGTTGCGGGATGGAGAGGGTGATTGGTTTCGGCTGCGCGCATCCGGTTAATCGTTCGTCGCGTGCCGATCCTCGTTCTGGCGATCGCCGTTCTGGCGGTCGGCGGCGCCAGTGCCTTTCATACCGCGGCCATGGCGCAGGAGCCGGAAAGTCGTGGCTGGTCGCTGCGCGACCTGTTGTTTCCGCGCAGAAGCGAGCGGTTTGAGCAGCCGCCGCCCGAATTCCAGAGAGAATTCCAGAGAACAAAGCCCAGGCCCAAGCTGAGAAAGCCCCGGTCAGTTAGCCGGCCGCCGCCGGCCGAGCCGACAACCCCAGTAGTCGAGAAGGCGCCGGATGCACGCGTCGTTCTGGTGGTCGGCGATTTCATGGCGTCTGGGCTGGCTGAGGGGCTCGACGCCGCCTTTGCCGAAAACACTGGCGTCAGGATCGTCGTCCGTGCCAACGGATCGTCCGGCTTCGTGCGTGACGATGTCTACAACTGGCCAGAACAGGTCAAGTCGCTGATCGCTGCCGAAAAACCGGCAGCCGTCGTCGTCATGCTCGGATCCAACGACCGGCAGCAGATGCGCGTCGGCGATGTACGCGAGCAGCCGCGATCCGAAAACTGGACCAAGGAATACGAGCGCCGGACCGATGCGTTCGGCAAGGCCATCGCCGCAACCAAGGTGCCGTATCTGTGGGTCGGCATGCCGGCCTTCCGGGTCTCGAAAATGACCTCCGACATGCTGGCCTTCAACGACATCTTCCGCTCGTCCGCCGAAAGCCACGGCGGCGAATTCGTCGACGTCTGGGACGGGTTCGTCGACGAGAACGGCGCCTTCATCACCAGCGGACCGGACATCAACGGCCAATCGGTGCGCCTGCGCTCCGACGACGGCATCAACATGTCGAAGGCCGGCAAGCGCAAGCTCGCCTTCTATACCGAAAAGCAGCTGATGAAGATCCTGGGGCTGGCCGCGCCAGGAAGCGTGGTGACGGCTTCTGCCCCGGCCGGCGCTCCCGTCGAGGCGCCGGCACCTGCCGCGGCACCGATAGCTGTCGATCGCACCGTGCCGATGCTGCTCAGCGATCCGGCGCTGGACGGCGGCTCGGAACTTCTCGGCGCCGCCCCGCCGGCAAAAGCTGACAAGAATTTGCCGGGCGAAAGGCTGATCGTCGAGGGCAAGGCGCCCGACGCCTCACCGGGCCGCGCCGACGATTTCTCCTGGCCGCCCAAGACACAGCCTGCGACGGCGGCCGCATCCGATACGACGACGGCGATCCGCCAGTAAACAGAACCTCTTCGGAACGGGCTCAGCGCGGCAGCACGCTCGATCCCATCAGCGCCTCGTCGATGGCGCGCGCCGCCTGGCGACCCTCGCGGATCGCCCAGACGACCAGCGACTGGCCGCGCCGCACGTCGCCCGCCGCATAGAGCCTTTCGACGCTGGTCCTGTAGTCCCGGTCATTGGCCTCGACATTCTTCGAACGGCGGCTGTCGGTGACGATCTTCATCTGCCCGTCGAGTTCCGAGATCGGCCCGCGAGCGGCTGGCCCGGCAAAGCCGATGGCGATGAACGCGAGATCGGCGCGGATGACGAATTCCGTGCCCGCGATCGGCTTGCGCTTTTCGTCGACCTCGCAGCATTTGACCCCGGTCAGCTGGCCGTCTTCGCCGATGAATTCAAGCGTCGCCACCTGGAATTCGCGCTCGGCGCCTTCGGCCTGCGACGATGACGTGCGCATCTTGGTCGCCCAGTAGGGCCAGACCGACAGCTTGTCCTCCTTTTCCGGCGGCTGCGGCCGGATGTCGAGCTGGGTGACGCGTACCGCGCCCTGGCGGAAGGCGGTGCCGACGCAGTCTGAGGCAGTGTCGCCGCCGCCGACGACGACGACGTGCTGGCCGCCGGCGACGATCGGGCGCGACGGCCATGCCACCGACTGGATCGGCTCGCCGCCGATACGCTTGTTCTGCTGCACCAGATACGGCATGGCGTCGTGCACGCCGTCGAGATCGTCGCCCGGGATGTTGGCCGGGCGCGGCGTTTCGGAGCCGCCGCAATAGAGCACGGCGTCATATTCGGCGAGCAGTTCGGCGACCGGCTTGTCGACGCCGACATTGACGCCGCAATGGAAGCTGACACCTTCGCCCTGCATCTGCTCGATGCGCCGGTCGATATAATGCTTCTCGATCTTGAAATCGGGGATGCCGTAGCGCATCAGCCCGCCCGGCCGGCTCTCGCGCTCATAGACGTGAACGTCATGGCCGGCGCGGCCGAGTTGCTGGGCAGCCGCCATGCCTGCCGGCCCCGAGCCGATGATCGCGACGCGCTTGCCGGTCTTCCGTTCCGGCGGATAGGGCCGGATATGGCCGGTTTCATAGGCTTTGTCGGCAATGGCCTGCTCGATGGTCTTGATGGCGACCGGAATATCCTCGAGGTTCAGCGTGCAGGCTTCCTCGCAAGGTGCGGGGCAGATGCGGCCGGTAAATTCCGGAAAATTGTTGGTCGAATGCAGGTTGCGGATCGCGTTTTCCCAGTCGCCATTGTAGACGAGGTCGTTCCAGTCCGGGATCTGGTTGTGGATCGGGCAGCCGGTCGGTCCATGGCAATAAGGAATGCCGCAATCCATGCATCGCGCGGCCTGTTTCTCGACCTCCTTGTCCGACATCGGCAGCGTGAACTCGCGGAAATGCCGGATGCGGTCGGAAGCCGGCTGGTACTTGTGCACCTGCCGGTCGATCTCGAGAAACCCTGTTACCTTGCCCATAGTCCAGTCCCTGCTGTCCGGAAGGCACGCCTGGCGACGCACCCGTTAACCTCATAAGGCAGCTGTGGCAACCTTCAGTCCGAGGTCAGGATTGTTGATGAAGATGGTTGCCGGGACGCATGGCCTCCCGGCAATTTCCAAATCTATTCCGCCGCCACGTTCATGCGCATCCGCTCCATCTCGATCAGCGCGCGGCGGTATTCGACCGGCATGATCTTCCGGAATTTCGGCCGGAAAGTCGCCCAGTCGTCGAGGATTTCGCGACCTCGTACCGAGCCGGTGTAGTGGACGTGGTTGGAGATCAGCTGGTAGAGCCGCTCCTCGTCATGGCTGGTCATATCGCCGGATACGTCGACACGGCCCTTATGGTCGAGATCGCCGCCATGGTGGAGCAGCTTTTCCATCAGGTCGTCCTCTTCCGGAACCGGCTCCAGCTCGACCATCGCCATGTTGCAGCGTTCGGCGAAATCACCCGCCTCGTCGAGCACATAGGCGACGCCGCCCGACATGCCGGCGGCGAAGTTGCGGCCGGTCTGGCCGATGACGACGACGATACCGCCAGTCATGTATTCGCAACCATGGTCGCCGACGCCTTCAACGACGGCGGCGACACCCGAATTGCGCACGGCAAAACGCTCGCCGGCAACGCCGCAGAAATAGGCCTCGCCCTCGGTTGCGCCGTAGAGCACGGTATTGCCGACAATAATGGATTCGGCAGCAACGATTTTCGTGTTCTCCGGCGGGCGGATGACAATGCGGCCACCCGACAGGCCCTTGCCGACATAGTCGTTGGCGGCGCCCACCAGTTCGAACGAGACACCGCGCGCCAGGAAGGCGCCAAAGGACTGGCCGGCCGTGCCGGTGAGCTTGACCGAGATCGTGTCCTCGCGCAGGCCCTTGTGCTTGAAGCGCTTTGCCACCTCGCCCGACAGCATGGCGCCGGTCGAACGGTCGACGTTGCGGATCGGCAGTTCGATACTGACCGGCTGCCTGGCTTCGAGCGCCGGCTTTGCGAGTTCGATCAGCTTGCGGTCGAGCACGTCGTCGATCGGATGCTTCTGCCGCTCGGTCCAGTGCACCGCCTCGTGCGGCGCATCGGGCTTGTAGAACATCTTGCTGAAGTCGAGTCCGCGTGCCTTCCAGTGCTGGATCAGCTCGCGCTTTTCCAGAAGGTCGGTGTCGCCGATGATCTGGTCGAGATGGGTGTAGCCCATCTCGGCAAGCAGCGCCCGCACCTCTTCCGCCACATAGAAGAAGAAGTTGATGACGTGCTCGGGCGTGCCCTTGAAGCGCTTGCGCAGCACCGGGTCCTGTGTCGCGACGCCGACGGGGCAGGTGTTGAGATGGCACTTGCGCATCATGATGCAGCCGGCCGCGATCAACGGCGCGGTCGAAAAGCCGAACTCGTCGGCGCCGAGCAGTGCGCCGATAATGACGTCACGCCCGGTGCGCAGGCCGCCATCGACCTGCAGCGCGACGCGCGACCTGAGGCCGTTGAGCACCAGCGTCTGGTGCGTCTCGGCAAGGCCCATCTCCCACGGGCTGCCGGCATGCTTGAGCGAGGTCAGCGGCGAGGCACCGGTGCCGCCGTCATAGCCTGATATGGTGATGTGGTCGGCACGCGCCTTGGCGACGCCGGCCGCAACCGTGCCGACGCCGACTTCCGAGACCAGCTTGACCGATACGTCGGCCGCCGGATTGACGTTCTTCAGGTCGTAGATGAGCTGCGCCAGATCCTCGATCGAATAGATGTCGTGATGCGGCGGCGGCGAGATCAGGCCGACGCCCGGCGTCGAGTGCCTGACCTTTGCTATGGTCGCATCGACCTTGTGACCCGGCAGCTGGCCGCCCTCGCCTGGCTTCGCCCCTTGCGCGACCTTGATCTGCATCATGTCGGAATTGACAAGATACTCCGCCGTGACGCCAAAGCGTCCCGAGGCGACCTGCTTGATCGCCGAGCGTTCGGGGTTCTTGCCGCCGCCCGGCAGTGGCAGATAGCGATCGGCCTCTTCGCCGCCCTCGCCGGTGTTCGACTTGCCGCCGATGGCGTTCATGGCGCGCGCCAGCGTCGTGTGCGCTTCCCTTGAGATCGAGCCGAAGGACATCGCCCCGGTCGAGAAGCGCTTGACGATATCGGCCGCCGGCATCACCTCGTCGAGCTTGACCTTCTTGCGCCCGGTCTCTTGCGCAAGCTTGATCTTGAACAGGCCGCGAATGGTCTGCGCCTGTGCCGTCTCGCTGTCGATCTGGGCGGAATAGTCCTTGAACGTCTCCCACGAGCCTTGGCGCACGGCGTGCTGCAAGGTCGCCACTGCGTCGGGCGACCAGATATGGGCCTCGCCGCGCATGCGGAACATGTATTCGCCGCCGACCTCGAGGCTGTTGCGCAGCACCGGGTCGTTGCCGAAGCCGTCGGTGTGGCGGCTGACCGTTTCGGCGGCGATCTCGTCCAGCCCGACGCCTTCGATCAGCGTCGCCGTGCCGGTGAAGTACTTCTGCACGAAATCCGACTTGAGCCCGATGGCGTCGAAGATCTGCGCGCCGCAATAGGACTGGTAGGTCGAGATGCCCATCTTGGACATCACCTTGAGGATGCCCTTGCCGATCGACTTGATGTAGCGGGAGACGACCTCGTAGGCATCGACCTCCGCTGGCAATTCGCCACGCTTGTGCATGTCGAGCAGCGTGTCGAAAGCGAGATAGGGATTGATCGCCTCGGCGCCGTAGCCGGCGAGACAGCAGAAATGATGCACCTCGCGCGGCTCGCCGGATTCCACGACGAGCCCAACCGAGGTGCGCAATCCCTTGCGGATCAAATGATGGTGCACGGCCGCCGTTGCCAGCAGCGCCGGAATGGCAATGCGATCCGGCCCGAGCTGACGGTCCGAAAGGATGATGATGTTGTAGCCGCCGGCGACCGCCGCCTCGGCGCGCTCGCACAGCCGGTCGATGGCGCCCTGCATGCCGGCCGCGCCTTCATTCGAACCGTAAGTGATGTCGATCGTCTTGGTGTCGAAACGGTCTTCGGTGTGGCCGACGGAGCGCAGCTTCTCCAGATCGCCGTTCGTCAGGATCGGTTGGCGCACTTCGAGCCGCTTGCGGCGCGAATTGCCGACAAGATCGAAGATGTTGGGCCGCGGCCCGATGAAGGACACCAGGCTCATCACCAGCTCCTCGCGGATCGGGTCGATCGGCGGATTGGTGACCTGTGCGAAGTTCTGCTTAAAATAGGTGTAGAGCAGCTTCGATCTGTCCGACATTGCCGAAATCGGCGTGTCGGTACCCATCGAGCCGACGGCTTCCTGGCCGGTGGTCGCCATCGGCGACATCAACAGCTTGGTGTCCTCCTGGGTGTAGCCAAACGCCTGCTGGCGGTCGAGCAGTGAGACATCCCTGCGCAGGGCGCGCGGCTCGACCGGGTTCAGATCCTCGAGGATGAGCTGTGTGTTGGCGAGCCAGCTCTTGTAGGGATGCCTGGTCGCGATCTCCGACTTGATCTCCTCGTCGGAAACGATGCGGCCCTTGTCCAGGTCGATCAGCAGCATGCGGCCGGGCTGCAGCCGCCACTTCTTGACGATCCTTTCCTCCGGCACCGGCAGCACGCCGGCTTCCGAAGCCATGATGACGCGGTCGTCATCGGTGACGATGTAGCGCGCCGGCCGCAGCCCGTTGCGGTCGAGCGTGGCACCGATCTGGCGGCCGTCGGTGAAGGCAACCGCCGCTGGCCCGTCCCACGGCTCCATCAGCGCTGCGTGATACTCGTAGAAGGCCTTGCGGTCCTGACCCATCAGCTTGTTGCCGGCCCAGGCTTCCGGGATCAGCATCATCATGGCGTGGGCGAGCGAATAGCCGCCCTGCGTCAGGAATTCGAGCGCGTTGTCGAAGCAGGCGGTGTCGGACTGCCCTTCATAGGAGATCGGCCACAGCTTCGAGATGTCGTTGCCGAACAGTTCGGAATCGACCGAAGCCTGCCGCGCCGCCATCCAGTTGACGTTGCCGCGCAGCGTGTTGATCTCGCCATTGTGGGCGACCATGCGGTAGGGATGCGCCAGCTTCCACGACGGGAACGTGTTGGTCGAGAAGCGCTGGTGGACAAGGATCAGCGCCGTCTCGAAACGCGGGTCGGTGAGGTCCTTGTAGTAGGCGCCGACCTGATAGGCCAGGAACATGCCCTTGTAGACGATGGTCCGCGACGACATCGAGACGACATAGAAGCCGTTATCGACGCCTTTGGTCTCCTCATGGATGCGACCGGAGATGACCTTGCGCAGGATGTAGAGCCGCCGCTCGTAATCGTCGTCGTTCTCGATCTCGGCGCCGCGGCCCAGGAACACCTGCCGGTGCACCGGCTCGGAAGCGGCGATGTCGGGCGCCTTCGACAGCGATGAATTGTCGACTGGCACGTCGCGAAAGCCGAGCAGCGGCTGGCCCTCGAGCTGCGCCACCTCGGCGATGATGCCTTCGATATGCGCCTGCAGCTCCGGGTCGCGCGGCATGAACACGTGGCCGACGGCGTAGTGGCCGGGCTTCGGCAGTTCGACCCCTTGCTTGGCCATCTCCTCGCGGAAGAAGCGGTCCGGCAGCTGCACCAGCACGCCGGCGCCGTCACCCATCAGCGGATCGGCGCCGACCGCGCCGCGATGCGTCAGGTTTTCGAGCACGGCAAGGCCGTCCTCGACGATCTGGTGCGACTTCACGCCCTTCATGTTGACGATGAAGCCGACGCCGCAGGCATCATGCTCGTTGCGCGGATCATAGAGGCCGTGCGCAGCATAGCCGGTGCTGGTTCGCCGAATATTGGTCAGGGACGGATTTTTGACGGCTGCCGCTGTCGTCTGCGCGGCCTTCGTCGCAGATGGCGTCATGTCCGTCATCGTCCTGTCCTCCGTTCCGTCCCCTTCGGGCGCTGGTTTCCGTCGGGAAGCGCGTGGCTCCCCTTTCAATCTGCGGCACGTCTTGCGAAATTCTTGCCGACCGTGCGGCTTTCCGCATGGTTCGCATATGGTATTCGTACAGGCCGGAGCCAGACTGTCTAGCTGTCGCTCGCGGCAATGGCCGCAGAGGCGCAATCATATGCCAATGCGGCCAGTTTTGTGCGACAAAATAAGACAGCACTACTGTCCTAAATTTTTATGACAGAAATTTTGGATGCACACAAGACCGATTCACAAATTTCTTGAAGCTTTCGCGACAGAAAATTGCGCGGAACGCCGTGTCAGCGTAACCTTCCGTCGCTGCATCTACGCTCATGCGTTTCACTGGCTTTAGCGGATTTTCGGTATCTGCCCCTTGCGACCGGCATGCGAAAGCGGCCAAGCTCGCACCGATTTCCCCAGCATGGGCACACGCATGATTTTCGCTTCCGACAATTGGGCAGGCGCCCATCCCCGTATCGCTGCCGGCCTGTCGGCCCATGCCGACGGCTTCTCCACCGCCTATGGCGACGGTGCCCTCGACAAGACCGTTTACCAGCGCTTCAATGAGATCTTCGAATGCGAAGTCGCGGTGTTTTTCGTCGCCACCGGCACCGCTGCCAATTCGCTGTCGCTGACTACCTATAACAAGCCAGGCGGCATTTCCTTCTGCCATCGCGAATCGCACATCATCGAGGACGAATGCGGTGCACCGGAATATTTCACCGGCGGTTCGCGGCTTTGTACAGTCGAAGGCGCACTCGGCAGGATCGATGCCGGCAATCTGGAACGGGCGGTGGACCGTTTCGCACCCGAAAACGTCCATTCCGGGCGGCCGGTTGCCGTTTCGATCACCCAGTCGACCGAAGTCGGCACCGTCTACACACTGAACGAAATCGCCAGGATTTCGGCGATCGCAAAGCAGCATGGACTGCCGCTGCACATGGATGGGGCCCGCTTTGCCAATGCGCTCGTCGCGCTGGAAACGACGCCGGCCGAAATGACCTGGAAGCATGGCGTTGACATCCTCTCCTTCGGCGGCACCAAGAATGGCTGTTGGTGCGCCGAGGCGATCGTGCTGTTCGACCTCGAGCGAGCCAAGGAATTGGCCTTTTTGCGTAAGCGCGCGGCCCAGCTGTTCTCGAAATCGCGCTTCATCGCCGCGCAATTCGATGCTTATTTCAGGGGTGGGCTGTGGCTCGACACAGCACGGCACGCCAATGCGATGGCGGCACGGCTTGCCGCGGCGATAGAAGATTCCCCTTCGGCCCGGCTGGCCTGGCTGCCGCAGGCGAACGAGGTCTTCGCAGTCATGAAAAAGGCCGAGGCCGAAAGAATGCAAGCGGCAGGGGCGGCCTTCCACGACTGGCACAGGCCGCTCGGCTACGACGGCTACATTGGCGAAGACGAAGCGCTCTATCGGTTTGTCACCAGCTTCGCGACCACGCCCGACGAGGTCGACCGTTTCGGCTACCTGCTCGCCGGATAGCAAGCCTTGCCCACCAGCAAAAAGAGCGGCGCATTGCTGCACCGCCCTTTCTTCCCGGGGAGTTGGCGTCCCGGAGTTTAGCTGCCTGGCTTAGGCGGCAGTCTTGGCCTCGATCTGCTTGGCCTTGGCCGGAGCCGAGGTGATCGCGATCTTGCGCGGCTTCAGCTCTTCGGGGATGTTGCGCTTGAGGTCGACGAAGAGCAGGCCGTTCTTCAGCGCGGCGCCGACAACCTCGACGTGATCGGCAAGCTGGAAGCGGCGCTCGAAGGCTCGGCTGGCGATACCGCGATAGAGCAGTTCGGAGCCTTCGCCATTGCCTTCCTCCTTGCGCTCACCCTTGACGGTCAGCACATTGCGGTGAGCTTCGATCGAAATCTCATCTTCCGAGAAGCCGGCCACAGCCATCGAGATGCGATAGGCATCCTCGCCCGTGCGCTCGATGTTGTAAGGCGGATACGTCTGGCCTTCCGGCTGCGCAAGCGAATCGAGCATGGTGAACAACCGGTCAAAACCGACGGTCGAACGGTAGAGCGGGGAAAAATCAACGTGACGCATGGTGTGTTCTCCTGTTGAGCAACAAGGTTGCGTATGGCCGGTGCGAAACCCGTGACGGCGTTCCGGATGGGCCAGCGGCCCCGACATTGGCGACCGCATGACAAATTTGGGAAGCCGGCGACGGCATTTCAAGATTTTCCCGCGTCCGAACGGGACCGGTCCCCGGCCCACGTCCCGATGCCGATGAACGGCAGATGAACCGTGGCTTCGGCGAGCGTTCAGCCAGGCGGCATTAAAACTGTTCTCGAGATAACGAACAGGTCGCGAAAAAGGCGACACGACGAGGCCGAACCGGGTGTAACGTCCCTTCCTCCCGGTCGACAGAGGCCGGAAGCACGCCAAGGCTGCTTCCGGCCTTACTTGTTCGGTGCCTGGCGGTCGACCTCCCCGGCGTCCCAAATTCCTTTGCTTTTGGCGCATGGGCGTTTATGCCTGACTTGCGCCCACGCCGGCACCGACACCAACCAAAAACCGCATGACCGATCTTCCCCACCAGCCCCCTCTCTTCCAGGAAACTCCGGGCAATCCGCTGCCGGAAAACGCGGCCGGCGGCTTCTTCACCACGCGCGACGGCAAGAAGATCCGCTATGGGCTGTTTGCCGCGGTTGCCCGCCCGATGAAGGGCACCGTCGTCGTCCTGACCGGCCGCAACGAGTGCATCGAGAAGTATTTCGAGACCATTCGCAACCTTGCCGACCGGGGCTTTGGCGTGGCAACCCTCGACTGGCGCGGACAGGGCGCTTCCGACCGGCTGATCGGCGACCGACAGCGCGGCTTCGTCCGGAGCTTCTTCGACTACACCGGCGATCTGGAGCAGTTCTTCGAGGAGATCGTGCTGCCCGATTGCCGAGGACCCTACTACATACTGGCCCACTCGGCCGGCGCGGTGATTGCGCTGCTCGCCGCGCCCTCGATGGCGAACCGCGTGCGCCGCATGGTGCTGATCGCACCGTTCTTCACCGTGCCGGACCTGCCGGTTTCGGTAAAAACCGTCCGCCGCCTCTGTTCGCTGTTCTGCCTTCTCGGCCTTGGCCGGCTCTATGCCGCATGGGGGCCGCGGCCCAAGGAATCGGTGCCCTTCGCCATAAACAAGCTGACCAGCGACCCGGAACGCTATCGGCGCAACACGCTGATCTACGAAACCTATCCGCAGCTGGCGCTCGGCGGACCGACGATCCGCTGGCTGAAGGCGGCCACCGAGGCATCCTTGATCGTCAGCGACCCGGATTTCATGGCCAAGATCCAGGTGCCCTTGCTGATTATCGCCGCCGGCGCCGACCAGGTCGTCTCGACCAGGGCAGTCGAAGCCTATGCGAGACGTCTGCGCGTCGGCTCGCTAGTGATGATCGACGGCGCCCGCCATGAAATTCTCCAGGAAGCCGACCTCTATCGCGAGCAGTTGCTTGCGGCATTCGATGCCTTCATCCCCGGAACCGGCGACGCTGTTTGACCGCTTCGCCGGCGCCCGCCAACAAAGCCCGCACGGGTCGCTTGTCCGACGCAGCGTGCCCCCTTATTCCCGTTAAGGCATCGAGCGCTAGGTTGCTGCCAAAGAGAATGGAGGCCATTTGCCGGGAGAAAAACGACCATGAACGCATCGAACACGCTGTCACGTCAGGGGCATCGGCTACTGCAGATTGGCGTCGCGCTGCTGCTGTTTTCGTCATTCGAAGGGTTTGCAATACCGTATCTCGCCGCACCGCGGCTCGGACTGTCCGCGCACACGCTCAGCGCCCTGGAGGGCGTTCTCTTGCTGGCTCTAGGCCTCACATGGTCTAGGCTCAATCTCGGCGCGGCGACGTCGCGGATTGCTTTCTGGCTGCTGATCTATTCGGCTTTGGCGATCCTGGCCGCCTACGTGATCGCCAGCGCCTGGGCGGCCGGCAACGAGACTATGCCGTTGGCGGCCGGAGCCTTCCACGGAAGTGCCTTTCAGGAAGCTGTGATCAAAGGTGTGGCGTATTCGTCCGCGCCGACCGGCCTCATCTCTTTCGTGCTCATTTTGTGGGGCCTGCGTCTCTCGGACGCTTGGCCTGCCGACAGCTAATGCATGTCGCGCAGCGGTTTTGCGATAACATGCATAAAACAAGCGCGTCACATAAGTTCACTCAAACGCGACGCGCTTTGCTTTAGGACCGTACCGCGGTTTCCGTCGGATTTGCGCAAAACAGACGCGTGGGTGCACCGGATGCTTAGCCGCGCAGCGCCGCCATCGCGGCTGCGTGCAGCTCAGGTGTCGCCGCCGCCAGGATGTCGCCGCCGTTTTCCGCCGGCCCGCCTTCGAAGGTGGTGACAACGCCGCCTGCCTTCTCGATGATCGGGATCAGCGCGACGATGTCGTACGGTTTCAATCCGGGATCGGCAACGATATCGACGCTGCCCGCCGCCACCATCGCGAAGGCATAGCAGTCGGTGCCGTAACGGGCGAGCTGGACCTGTTGCTCGAACAGGTCGTAGCGCAGGCGCGCGTCTCCCTTGAACAGCGCCGGCGTGGTGGTGAACAGCGTCGCCTCGGCGAGATTCGTCGTCTTGCGCGTAGCGAGTTTTCGGGAGCCACCGGGACCTTCATAATGCGCGCCGGAGGCATTGGCGTAGAACAACTCGCCGGTGAAGGGCTGCGACATCATGCCGGCGACGGCATCGCCGTCGACCGTCAGCCCGACCAGCGTGCCCCATACCGGCAGGCCGGAAATGAAGGCGCGCGTTCCATCGATCGGATCGATCACCCAGACATGCCGGCTGGAGATGTTTTCGCTGCCATGTTCCTCGCCGAGAATGCCGTGATCGGGGTATTGCGCTGATATCAGCGCCCGGATGGCGCGCTCGGCCTCGCGGTCGGCCTCGGTGACCGGGTCGAAGCTGCCGCGCTCCTTGTTGGTGACCGCGCCCTGGCTGCGGAAGCGCGGCAAGGTCTCCGCTGCGGCGGCACGCGCAATGCGCCGCATGAACTCGATGCTGATGTCCAACTGATTCTCCCGCTCCAGCATGTTTGGAGATACCCGTTTGCCTAGGGATTTATGCCGAAACAAGGGCGTTCGGAGCCTTTCGCATGGTGCCAACTGTTGCTCGAATGCAACGCCGTCGTCATGGAAATGCAGTTTCCACTTCACAGTGAATTAAAAAAGCCGGAACGCGCCTTGACATTTGTGCAGCGCACAATACGTTTGTTCTCGGACAGGGGTTCCTGTCCATGCCCTCCTTGGGCGTTTCCTCCCTAGACTTCGACCGTGTCGTGCAAACGATGCGGTCTTTTTTTACGCTGCCGCATGAGCGGCGGTACCGCGATTCCGCGGCTATTCGGCGGCCAGCGGCAGATCCATGAAATTGTGATCGGGCATCGCCATCAGTTCGGCCGAAAACCGCGCCAGATCGTCGGCCAGTGCGTCGAAACCAGCCGATCTCTGGAACGTCCGCTCATTCATGTAGAGCCCGCGATTGACCTCGATCTGCAGCGCATGCAGATGGCGCACGGGGCGGCCATAGTGCTCGGTAATGAAGCCTCCGGCATAGGGCTTGTTGTGGGCGACGCTGTAGCCCATGCCGGTGAGCAGGCCGATCGCCGTCTCGGTCAACGCCGCCGCGGCCGAGATGCCGAAACGGTCGCCGACGATGAAATCCGGCCGCAATCCGCTGTCGCCGACCCTTATGCTTGCCGGCATCGAGTGGCAGTCAATCAGCACGGCGTAGCCGAAGCGCGCATGGGTTCTGGTCAAAAGCCGTTTCAGCGTCTCGTGATAGGGCTTGTAGACCGCTTCGATGCGCGCCACGGCTTCCGCCAGCGGCAAGCGGCCGGAATAGATGTCGAGCCCCTCGCCGACCAGCTTGGGCACGGTGCCGAGCCCGCCGGCCACCCGCGCCGAGCGGATGTTGCAGAATGACGGCACCGGTTCGGCGAACATGCGCGGGTCGAGTTCCCACGGCTCCCGATTGACGTCGAGATAGGCGCGCGGGAAGTTTGCCGCCAGCATCGGCGCTCCGAGCGCGACGGCGCCGCCGAACAATTCCTCGACATAGCAGTCCTCGGAGCGGCGGATGGCGTTGCGGTCCAGCTTGGCCATAGCCATGAACCGGTCCGGATAGTAGCGGCCGCTATGCGGCGAGTTGAAGAGGAAGGGAACGCGCTGTTCGGCGCCCGATCGGATTTCGAAGGGTGGAACGACCGAAAAATCCTCGGCTGCCGTTTTCAATTTGGACGAACCCGGGAATACCAATGCATCATGATGGGAAAGTGCCACCTCGCCGCCCGCATGTCCAGCCGCCGAAGCGCCAGCCAAATCAGGATTGTGCGGCCAACGTTCACTTGATGTTTACCGTCACCTCCTCATATACAGCATGGTTAACGGGCTTGCCGCACGGCATTGTCGGTTGGGTGATTCGGACGGGACAACATGGCACGCATTCTGCTGGCGGAAGACGACGACGACATGCGCCGGTTCCTCGTCAAGGCGCTGGAGCGCGCCGGTTATCAGGTCAGCGATTTCGACAATGGCGCCAGCGCCTATGAGCGGCTGCGCGAGGAACCTTTTTCGCTGCTTTTGACCGACATCGTCATGCCCGAGATGGATGGCATCGAGCTCGCCCGACGCGCCACGGAGATCGATCCCGACCTCAAGGTGATGTTCATCACCGGCTTCGCCGCCGTCGCGCTGAACCCTGATTCCAAGGCGCCGAAAGACGCCAAGGTGCTATCGAAGCCGTTCCACCTGCGCGACCTCGTCAACGAGGTCGAAAAGATGCTGCAGGCCGCCTGACGCGCTTTTTGTCGCGTCTTGACCGACGCCGCAAGCCAGGCGTTCTTTCCCTTTTCCCGCTATTGACGTGCCGAACCAAAAATGGTGTATGCGCGGCTTCGGATGGGCGTGTAGCTCAGCGGGAGAGCACTGCATTGACATTGCAGGGGTCACAGGTTCAATCCCTGTCACGCCCACCATCCAAATAATCCCTCAATTGGCCGTCGGTATTTTTCGTCGACTGAGGTTCCCGGCCAATACCGGCCTCAGGCCGCACCGAGGCGCAGATCGCCGGTCTCGACGTGCTCCAGAAACCAGGCATAGGTCTGTTCCAACCCGCTGCGCAGCGAGTAGCGCGGGCGCCAGCCGGTGGCGAACAGACGCGACACGTCCATCAGCTTGCGCGGCGTGCCGTCCGGCTTCGTCGCATCGAATGTTATTGCGGCATCGGCGCCAGCGACCGACACGATGGTGCGGGCAAGATCGGCAATGGTGATGTCTTCCCCCGAGCCGACATTGATGTGGCTGTCGCCCGAATAATTCTTCAGCAACCAGACCAGCGCGCCGGCGGCGTCGTCGACATGCAGGAATTCGCGCATCGGCGTGCCCGATCCCCACACCTCCAGGCTCTTGCGGCCGGCGCGCCTGGCCTCGTGCGCCTTGCGCATCAGAGCGGGCACGACATGGCTGGAATTGAGGTCGAAATTGTCGCCCGGACCGTAGAGATTGGTCGGCATCGCCGAGATGTAGTCGACGCCGTACTGGCGCCGATAGGCCTGGCACAGTTTCAGCCCGGCGATCTTGGCGATCGCATACCATTCGTTGGTGGGTTCGAGCGGCCCTGTCAGCAAGGCGTCCTCGGAGATCGGCTGCGCCGCGAATTTGGGATAGATGCAGGATGAACCGAGAAACAGCAGCTTCTGCACCTCGTTGCGGAAGGCGCTGTCGATGACATTGTTCTGCATGACGAGATTGTCCTGCAGAAAATCGACCGGAAGCCTGTTGTTGGCCAGGATACCGCCAACCTTGGCCGCCGCCATCACCACTGCATCCGGCTTGCGGTCTGACATCCAACGCCGCACGCCGGCCTGGTCGAGAAGATCGAGCTCGGCGCGCGAGGCGGTCAGGACCTCGCAATCCTCGTCGGCCAATCTGCGCAGGATGGCCGAGCCGACCATGCCGCGATGTCCGGCCACGAAAACGCGCTTACCCTGAAGGTCGAAGGTCATCAGCTTACCCCAATGCAGAACGGCAGCTATGCCAGTTGGCCGGCGGAGCGCCGGATCGGCTTCTCTGTTGCCGGACGCATACCGCATACAGATTTGCCCAGACAAGGCAAATCGCAAAGCCACCCGAAGCAACCTTTGGATCGGACACTGTAGCGCTCGCGATCAGACGCCCGCTACCGCGCACAGGCTTGTCATTCTGGCAATGGCAAGCCCGGGGTCGGCCAGCAACCCTGCCTGGTCGGCAAGGCGAAAGACATCGGCATAGTGACGGACGCCGCGCGCCGATTGCATGCCGCCGACCATCGAAAAATGCTCCTGATGGCCGTTCAGCCATGCCATGAAGACGATGCCGGCCTTGTAGTATTCGGTCGGCGCCTCGAAGATCTTGCGCGACAGCGGCACTGTCGGGGCCATCAGCGCGTCGTAGCCCGCGCGGTCGCCGTCGGCCAGCTTTGCCAGCGCCGCATTGGCGACCGGCGCGATGGCATCGAAAATGCCGAGCAGCGCGTGCGAATGTCTGTCGCCGTCGCCGGCGATCAGCTCGGGGTAATTGAAATCGTCGCCGGTGAACATCAGCACGCCCTCGGGCAGCCGATCCCTGAGCGCAATCTCCTTGCCGGCATCGAGCAGCGATATCTTTATGCCTTCGACCTTGCCGGCATGGCGTTCGATGATCGCGACCACCGTCTCCAGCGCAGTTTCGAAGTCGCTGCTGCCCCAGTAGCCTTTCAGCGCCGGGTCGAACATGTCGCCCAGCCAGTGCAGGATGACCTTGCCGGAGGCCTGGGACAGGATGCGGTCGTAGACGCCGATATAGTCGTCGGGGCCTTTGGCGACCGCCGCCAGCGCCCGGCTGGCCATCATGATCGCCTTGCCGCCAAGCCCTTCGATGAAGCCGAGCTGTTCTTCATAGGCCGCGATGACATCATCTAGCCTGCTGGCGCCCCCCGGCGCCAGATGGTCGGTGCCGGCGCCCGACGCAAGATCGGCGCCTTCGACGCTGCGCGCCTCGGCGATCGAGCGGCGGATCAATTCCTTGGCATTCGCCCAGTCGAAACCCATGCCGCGCTGAGAGGTGTCCATCGCTTCGGCGACACGGAAGCCAAGCCGCCAGAGGTGACGGCGAAACGCCATCGTCTTGTCCCAGTCGACCGCGGGCCTCGACCACGGATCGGTCATGGCGAGGGGATCGGCAACGACATGGGCGGCGGCGTAGGCGATGCGCGAGAAGCGAGCGCCGGCCACCGGCTGCACCGGCTGGCCGACAAGCCGGTAGCGGACACGGCTGGCGCCTTCCCCGGGCAAGGTGATGTCCATGGCTCTCTCCCCTACCAATGCCTATTAAATGGAACGTTCCAACAAATCAAGATATTTTGCCCCCTGCCTCGTGCAGCGAAAATTGCTGCATCGCAGTAGCCGAAAGCCCTGCTTGCCGGAGGATTGCGCCGCCGAGCCGCATTTTTCCCGGCTTCGCAAAAACGCGATTGACTCAAATGCGCCGCAGGGATTAGATCGTTCCAATAAAATCGCACAAGAAACCACCGGGAGGACAGATCTGGATGGCCAGCCGGGCCAAGGCAACGATACTCGACATCGCCCGTGAGGCGGGCGTGTCCAAATCGACGGTATCGCTGGTGCTGCAAGGCAGCGGGCTGATCCGGCCCGAAACCGCGCTCAAGGTGCGCAAGGCGATCGAGGACGTCGGCTATGTCTACAACCGCGGCGCCGCCAATCTGCGCAAGGCCCATTCCAACGTCATCGGCATGGTCATCAACGATCTCACCAATCCGTTTTTCGCCGAGCTCGCGGTCGGCATGGAGCGCGTCTTCCAGTCGGCCGGCGTCGTGCCTTTCATCGCCAATACGGCCGAAAACCCGGTGCGCCAGGAAGAGGTTCTGAAATCGTTGATGGAGCAGGGTGTCGCCGGGCTCGTCGTGTCGCCGGCGCGCGGCACCACGCCTGGCGCGTTCCGTCGCCTTGAGACCGCAGGCGTTCCGGTCGTCTTCGTCATGCGCCGGCTTCCCGAAAGCCGCATCCCGGTGATCACGCCCGACAATCATCGCGGCGCTTATCTTGCCACCGCCCATCTGATCGGCAAGGGCCACAGCCGGCTGGCCTTCTTCGGCGGCTCGTCCGACCTTGTCGTCTATCACGAACGCCTGGGCGGCTTTCGCGAGGCCTGTGAAGCGCTCGGCATCGATCCGGCCGACAGGCTGGTCTTCGAGGGCGAAACCAGCCGCAAGGGCGGTATTGCCTGCCTGGAAACCGCACTTGCCATGGCCGCGCCGCCGACCGCGGCCCTTTGCTTCAACGATGCGGTCGCCTTCGGCGTCTTGCTGGCGCTGCGCAAGCGCGGCCTGGAACCCGGCGCGGACTTTGCCGTCGTCGGCTTCGACGACGTCGCCGAGGCCGAGCACTATATGCCGGCGCTGACCAGCGTCGCGGTGAACACCGCCGGCCTCGGCGAGCGCGCCGCCCATGTCGTGCTGAAGATGATCCAATCGCGCACCACGCGCGCCGAGGATCATATCGGCGCCGTCAACCTCGTGGTCAGGGAAAGCTGCGGCCCCGATCGCAAGGAGCATGGCTGCGCAGGAATGGGAGACGCGGCATGACCGTCAGTTGGGGGCTGATCGGCGCCAGCACGATCGCAAGACAGTTCATGATCGGCGCCATCCGCGCGCAGCCGGACGGCGAGATCGCCGCGGTGATGAGCTCCAGCCCGGAGCGGGCTACCGCCTATGCTCTGGAAAACCGCATTCCGGCGGCGGTCGCGACGATTGATGAATTGCTCGGCTCCGACATCGACGCCGTCTACATCTCGACCACCAACGAATTGCATCTCGAACAGGCACTCGCCGCCATCGAGGCGGGAAAGCATGTGCTTTGCGAAAAACCACTGGCGCTGACCAGCGCCGACGCGCGCAAGATGGTCGCGGCGGCCAGGGCCGCCGGCGTCGTGCTCGGCACCAATCACCACCTGCGCAATGCCGGCTCGCATCGGGCGATGCGCGAAGCGATCGCTGCCGGCCGCATCGGCAGGCCGATCGCCGCGCGCGTGTTCCACTCCGTCTATCTGCCGGAAAACCTGCAGGGCTGGCGCATCACCAGGCCGGACGCCGGCGGCGGCGTGGTGCTCGACATCACCGTCCACGATGCCGACACGCTGCGCTTCGTGCTCGGCGACGATCCCGTCGAGATCTCGGCATTCACGCAGTCGGCCGGCATGGCCGCCGGCGGGCTGGAAGACGGCGCCATGTGCCTCTGGCGCTTCGGATCGGGGATCATTGCCCAATCGCATGAGGGCTTCACCACCAAATTCGCCGGCACCGGCTTCGAGGTGCATGGCAGCGAAGGCTCGCTGATCGCCAAGGACGTGATGACGCAGAAGCCGCTCGGCTCTGTGTTGCTTCGCACGGCACAAGACGAAGAGGAATTGAGCTTCGACCGCGAAGACCTCTATGCCCGTTCGCTGCGCCAATACCACGCGGCGATCCGCGGCGAGGGCCAGCCTTCCGCCACCGGCGAGGACGGCGTCTGGTCGCTGACATCAGCCGAAGCGGCATTGCAGTCGGCCAGGTCCGGCAAGGCCGTTGCCATCGACCCGAAGCTCGGGAGCGCAGCGTGAGCAAACTCGTTTCCGCGGCTGAGGCTGCCGGCCTGATCAAAGATGGCGTGGTCGTTTCCGTGTCGTCGTCGAGCGGCCTCGGCTGCCCGGATGCGGTGCTTGCCGCGATCGGCGAGCGCTTCGACGCCGAAGGCCATCCTAGGGACATCACGACGCTGCACCCGATCGCCGCCGGTGACATGTACGGCATCAAGGGCATCGACCATCTAGCCAAGCCCGGCCTGTTGAAGCGCACGTTGTGCGGCTCCTATCCATCCGGGCCGTCATCTTCCGAACCGCCGCAGATCTGGAAGATGATCGGCGACAATATGGTCGCCGCCTACAACGTGCCGTCCGGCATCCTGTTCGACATGCACCGCGAAGCCGCCGCCAAGCGTCCCGGCGTGCTGACCAAGATCGGGCTCGATACCTTTGCCGACCCGCGCCATCAGGGTTGCGCCATGAACGCGGCCGCCAGCGAGCCGATCGTTTCGGTGCAGCAGTTCGATGGCGAGGAGTGGCTCTATTTCCGCTCGATCGTACCTCAGGTCGCGATCATTCGCGCCACCACGGCCGACGAGCGCGGCAACCTTACCTATGAGCATGAGGGTGCCTATCTCGGCGGCCTCGAACAGGCGCTGGCCGCCCGCAACAATGGCGGCATCGTCATCGCGCAGGTCAAGCGCATCGTCGAGAACGGCACGCTGAAGCCGCACGATGTGCGCGTGCCCGGCGTGCTGGTCGACCATATCGTGGTGGCGCCCGACCAGTTGCAGACGACGCTGACGCCCTATGATCCGGCCATCTCCGGCGAGATCTTCCGGCCGCTGTCGAGCTTTCGCAACGCCGAGATGAACGTCCAGAAGGTCATTGCGCGCCGCGTCGCCATGGAGCTTGCCGACGGCATGGCGGTCAATATCGGCTTCGGCATCTCGGCCAATGTGCCGCGCATCCTGCTCGAGGAAGGCCAGCACGGCAAGGTCACCTGGGTCATCGAACAGGGCGCGGTCGGCGGCGTGCCGCTGCTCGATTTCAAGTTCGGCTGCTCGTCGAACGCCGATGCCTTCATGCCTTCGCCGCACCAGTTCATCTATTTCCAGGCCGGCGGCTTCGACGCCTCGCTGCTGTCCTTCCTGCAGATCGACCGGCACGGCTCGGTCAATGTCTCGAAGCTTTCGGCGCGGCCCCATGTCACCGCCGGCGCCGGCGGCTTCGTCGACATCACCGCGCGGGCGAAGAAGATCGTCTTTTCCGGTTTCTTCAATGCCGGCGCCAAGTTGTCGCTTGCCGGTGGCGGCATCCGCATCGACCAGGAGGGCAAGGTCAAGAAGGTCGTCGGCGAGGTCGAGCATATCTCCTTCTCGGGCAAGCGTGCCGTCGCGCAGGGACAGGATATCACCTATGTCACCGAGCGCTGCGTGATGAAGCTGACGCCTGCGGGGCTGATGGTGACCGAGTTGGCGCCGGGCATCGACCTCGAGCGCGATGTGCTGGCGCAGGCCGAGATCCCGCTCGCCGTCGCCAACGACCTGAAAGTGACGCCGGATGCGCTCTACCGGGCCCGGCCGATCGGCCTATCGCTCAATGGCGGCGCGTCGCTTGGAGGCGCACATGGCTGAGCGTCTGGTAACCTTTGAAACCGACGGCGCCATAGGCATTGTCACGCTGCGCCGGCCGGAGAAATTCAACGCGCTCGATATTCCGATGCTGCGGGCGCTGGAAGCGGCATTCGACGAGGCCGAGACAGCAACCGGCGTCCGCGTCGTGCTGGTCTGCGGCGAAGGCAAGGGCTTTTGCGCTGGCGGCGACGTCGAGGCTTGGGCAGAAATGAGCGCTGCCGATTTCCAGGTGCAATGGGTGCGCTACGGCCACCGCGTCTTCGACCGGCTGGCGCGGCTGCGGCAGCCGACCATCGCCGTTCTTGCCGGCCATGCGCTGGGCGGCGGGCTGGAACTGGCGGCGGCTTGCGACTTTCGCGTGGCAGAAACGCAGGTGAAACTGGGGTTCCCCGAAACCTCGATCGGCGTCGTTCCCGGCTGGTCCGGCACCCAGCGCGCCGTGCGCCGCTTCGGTGCGCAGGCAGTGCGGCGGATGGCGCTCGGCGGCGAGGTGTTTCTGGCTACCGATGCGATGGCAGTGGGGATTGTCGACCGGGTGGTCGAGACCGGCAAGGCGTTCGCCGAAGCCAAGGCCTGGGCCGGCAAGATCGCCGAGCGCGGCCCGCTCGCGACCGAAGCCGCCAAGCTGATGATTGCCATCGCCGAGGGCGAAGAGAGTGCTGCCGCGACCGAAGCGCTGGCCAGCGGCTTCATCGCGCTGACAAGCGATCTCAGGACCGGCGTCGAGGCTTTCAAGGCCAAGCAGAAGCCGGCGTTCTCAAGATCTTAGGAACCTGGAAATCACATGAACGCACCCCTCAACATCGCCATACCCGCCGAGGCAGCCGCAGCGCCGAAAAGCTACCGGCTGCTGATCGGCGGCAGGTTCGTCGACGCCCAGGACGGCCGCACGCTGGAGCGCAGCAGCCCTGGCCACGGCTTCACCGTCTCGCGCTATGCACAAGCCGGCGCGGCGGACGTGGAGGCTGCGGTACAGGCCGCGCACAGGGCCTTCGAGACCGGCCCGTGGCCGCGCATGAAGGCCGCCGAGCGCGCCGCGATCCTGCTCAAGGCTGCTGACCTGATCGAGGCGCGGCTGGACGAGATTGCCCGGCTCGACGCACTGGAATCCGGCAAACCGATTGCGCAGGCGCGCGGCGAGATCGGCGGCGCCGTCGATATCTGGCGTTATGCCGCGGCACTTGCCCGCACGCTTCACGGCGAAAGCTACGCCAATCTCGGCGATGCCATGCTCGGCGTCGTGTTGCGCGAACCGATCGGCGTCGTCTCCATCATCACGCCGTGGAATTTCCCGTTCCTTATCGTCAGCCAGAAGCTGCCCTTCGCGCTCGCCGCCGGCTGCACGGCGGTGGTCAAGCCGAGCGAGATGACCTCGGCCTCGACCTTTGTGCTCGGCGAGATCCTGATGCAGGCCGGCCTGCCGAATGGCGTCGTCAACATCCTTGCCGGGTTGGGCGCCGATGTCGGCGCACCGATGGTCAGCCATCCGCTGGTCGAGATGGTGTCGTTCACCGGCTCCACCCGCGTCGGCAAGATGACCATGGCGTCTGCCGCCAACTCGCTGAAGAAAGTCGCGATGGAGCTCGGCGGCAAGAACGGCCAGATCGTCTTTCCCGATGCCGACCTCGAGGCCGCCGCCGACGCGGCGGTGTTCGGCGGCTTTTTCAATGCCGGCGAATGCTGCAATGCCGGCAGCCGGCTGATCGTCCATGAGGCGATCGCCGACGAGTTCCTCGGCGCCGTCAATGCCCTCACCGCCAAGGTGGTTGTCGGCGACCCGCTCGACGACCGCACCAAGGTCGGCGCGATGATCTCCGCCGACCATATGGCCAAGGTCACCGGCTACGTGACGGCAGCGGAAAACGGCGGCGGCCGGATCTGTAGCGGCGGCAATCAGCTTGCTTCGAGCGCCGGCCAGTATCTTGATCCGACCATCGTTCGCGATGTCACCGAAGACATGGCCATTGCACGCGAGGAAGTGTTCGGTCCGGTGCTCTCGGTGCTGACTTTTGAATCGATTGAAAGGGCGTTGCACATCGCCAACAACACGCCCTATGGTCTGTCGGCGGGCGTGTGGAGCGCCAGCATCGATACCTGCATGTCGGTGGCGCGGAATGTGCGTTCGGGAACCGTTTGGGTGAACACGTTCATGGAGGGTTACCCCGAGCTGCCTTTCGGCGGCTACAAGCAGTCCGGTCTCGGACGCGAACTCGGCAAGCGCGCCGTCGAGGATTATACCGAGGAAAAGACAATCCAGTTTCATCGCGGCCAGCGCACCGGATGGTGGGTCGGCTGAGTTGGGAAGAACCCGGCGGGCATCCGCCGGTCGTGTAAGTTCAACAAGGGAGGAAGTACATGTTGCGCAAACTGCTTATCGGGACGGCTCTCGCATCGGGCGTTGCGTTCGCGGCCCATGCCGAGGACGTCAAGGAAGTCCAGATGCTGCATTGGTGGACGTCGGGCGGCGAAGCTGCCGCTCTGAACGTGCTCAAGCAGGATCTGGCCAAGGAAGGCTTTGCCTGGAAGGACGTGCCGGTGGCCGGCGGCGGCGGCGACGCTGCCATGACCGCGCTGAAGGCGATGGTGGCAGCGGGCAACTACCCGACCGCCTCGCAGATGCTTGGCTATACCGTGCTCGATTACGCCGCAGCCGGCGTTATGGGCGACCTGACCGAGACGGCGATAAAGGAAGGCTGGGACAAGTCCGTTCCCGCGGCCCTGCAGAAATTCTCCGTCTATGACGGCAAGTGGGTCGCGGCTCCGGTCAATGTCCACTCGGTCAACTGGCTATGGATCAACAAGGCGGTGATGGACAAGATCGGCGGCACCGAGCCCAAGACCTTCGACGACTTCATTGCGTTGCTGGACAAAGCCAAGGCGGCGGGCGTCATCCCGCTCGCGCTGGGCGGCCAGAACTGGCAGGAAGCGACAATGTTCGACTCAGTCGTGCTGTCGACCGGCGGGCCTGAGTTCTACAAGAAGGCCTTCAACGACCTCGACGAGGAGTCGCTGAAGTCCGACACGATGAAGAAGTCGTTCGACAATCTCGCCAAGCTCGTCACCTATGTCGACCCGAACTTCTCGGGCCGGGACTGGAACCTCGCCACCGCCATGGTCATCAAGGGCGATGCGCTGGTGCAGGTGATGGGTGACTGGGCCAAGGGCGAATTCAACGCCGCCAAGAAGGTCCCGGGCACCGACTTCCTGTGCTACCGCTTCCCGGGCACCGACGGCAGCGTCGTCTACAACTCCGACATGTTCGGCATGTTCAACGTTCCGGAGGACCGCAAGGCAGCCCAGATCGCCCTGGCCACCGCCACGCTGTCGAAGAGCTTCCAGTCGGCCTTCAACGTCGTCAAGGGCTCTGTCCCGGCCCGCACCGACGTGCCGGACACCGACTTCGACGCTTGCGGCAAGAAGGGCATGGCCGACCTGAAGGCCGCCAATGAAGGCGGCACGCTGTTCGGTTCGCTGGCGCAGGGCTATGGCGCGCCTCCCGCGGTTGCCAACGCCTACAAGGATGTCGTCTCGAAATTCGTGCACGGCCAGATCAAGACCTCGGACGAGGCCGTGACCCAACTGGTCAGCGCGATCGAAGACGCCAAGTAAGGCACCCGCCCATGTGAATGATCTCCCCGGCGCAAGCCGGGGAGATCCCCTGCGGCGAGGTTTTGCGGTTGCGCCGACCGGCACGCTTTCGTGCCGCAGAGCCCGAGACAGCAGAATTCCGGACCCGCCATACGGAATGGACAGATGAGCACAGTTGCTGAAACCAGTATCACGCTGACGCCGGAGCACGATGCCCGTCCGGGCGCCACGGTGCGCTCGCGCCTTCAGAATGCGCTGCCGAAGCTCGTGCTGGCGCCGAGCTTCGCCGCCACAATCGTCTTCGTCTACGGCTTCATCCTGTGGACGATCTATCTGTCCTTCACCAATTCCAAGACCTTTCCCTCCTATGCGATCACCGGGCCACGCGCCTATCAGCGGCTATGGCGCTGGACTTTCGAAAGCGATCCGCCGTCCTCCTGGTACACGTCGATCACCAATATGGGGATTTTCGGCTTCCTCTACATTTCCATCTGCCTGGCGCTCGGCCTGTTCCTGGCGATCCTGCTCGACCAGAAGATCCGCGGCGAAGGTGTGCTGCGGCCGATCTACCTCTACCCGATGGCACTGTCGTTCATCGTCACCGGCGTTGCCTGGAAATGGTTTCTGGACCCCGGCCTCGGCCTCGAGCAGACACTGCACCAATGGGGCTGGACGAGCTTCCATTTCGACTGGATCAAGAACAAGGATTTCGTCATCTACACGGTGGTCATCGCCGGCGTCTGGCAGGCGTCGGGCTTCATCATGGCGATGTTCCTGGCCGGCCTGCGCGGCATCGACGGCGAGATCCTGAAGGCGGCGCAGATCGACGGCGCCACCACCTTCCAGCTCTACCGTCGCATCGTCATCCCGCTGCTGCGGCCGATCTTCCTGTCCGCCTTGATCGTCCTCGCGCATCTCGCCATCAAATCCTACGATCTGGTGGTCGCGCTGACCAGCGGCGGGCCGGGCGGTTCGGCCTGGCTGCCGTCCAACTTCATGTATGAGTACACCTTCAAGCGCAACGAGATGGCCGTCGGCTCGGCCAGCGCCGTGATCATGCTGATGACCATCACCGCGATCATCGTTCCCTATCTCTATTCCGAGCTTCGGGAGAAGCCGCGATGAGCGCCGTGGCCACTCCTGCTCGCCAGAGCACTGGCGGTATCAGCGCCAGGACGGTCAACCGTATTGTCATCTACGGGCTGCTGGCGCTGTTCGCGCTGTTCTATCTGATGCCGCTGTTCGTCATGCTTGTGACCTCGTTCAAGACCATGGACGAAATCCAGAACGGCAACATGCTGGCGCTGCCGCAGGAGCCGACCTTCGCACCTTGGATAAGGGCGTGGAGCGAGGTTTGCTCGGGTCTCACCTGCGTCGGCATGAAGGGTTATTTCTGGAACTCGATCAAGATGGTGGTTCCGGCCGTCATCATCTCGACCCTGCTCGGCGCGCTCAACGGCTATGTGCTGACGAAGTGGCGCTTTCGCGGGGCGACGCTGGTGTTCGGGCTGATGCTGTTTGCCTGCTTCATTCCGTTCCAGTCCGTCCTCTTGCCGATGGCAACGATCCTCGGCAGCCTCGGCCGGTTCGGCGTCAAGCTGCAGAACGCGACCGGCCTCACCTTCGGCTTCGGCAATCCGACCGTGAACCTGGTGTTCGTTCACGTCGTCTACGGCATCGGCTTCACCACCCTGTTCTTCCGCAATTATTACGAAGCGTTTCCGAACGAGCTGGTGAAGGCGGCGCAGATCGACGGCGCCAGCTTCTTCCAGATCTTCCGGCGCATAATGCTGCCCAACTCGCTGCCGATCATCGTGGTGACGGTGATCTACCAGTTCACCAACATCTGGAACGACTTCCTCTTCGCTTCCGCCTATGCCGGCTCAGGCGACGTGATGCCGATGACGGTGGCGCTGAACAATGTCGTCAACACCTCGACCGGCGTCGTCGAATACAACGTCAACATGGCGGCGGCGATGATCGCCGCGCTGCCGACGCTCCTCGTCTACGTGCTCGCCGGCCGCTATTTCGTGCGCGGCCTGATGGCCGGCGCCGTCAAAGGATAATCGCATGGCTTTTCTGGAAATTGACGGGCTGAAGAAGCGTTTCGGAGCGGTCGAGATCCTGAAAGGCATCGACCTCGACCTGGAAAAGGGCGGCTTCCTCGTGCTGGTCGGGCCTTCCGGTTGCGGCAAGTCCACGCTGCTCAACACTATTGCCGGCCTGGAAACCATCACCGAAGGGGAAATCCGCGTCGACGGACGCACGATCAACGATCTCCACCCCTCCAAGCGCGACATCGCCATGGTCTTCCAGAGCTACGCGCTCTATCCGAACATGACGGTTGCCGGCAATATCGCCTTCGGCATGGAGATGCGCGGCGTGCCGGCCGGCGAGCGCCAGAAGGCGATCGACAAGGTGGCGAAGGTCCTGCAGATCGGCCATCTGCTGAAGCGCAAGCCAAGCCAGCTCTCCGGCGGCCAGCGCCAGCGCGTCGCCATGGGCCGGGCGCTGGTGCGCGATCCAAAGCTGTTCCTGTTCGACGAGCCTTTGTCCAATCTCGACGCCAAGCTGCGTGTCGACATGCGCATCGAGATCAAGCGCCTGCACGCCACCACCGGCACCACCATCGTCTACGTCACCCACGACCAGATCGAGGCGATGACGCTGGCCACCAAGATCGCGGTGATGCGCGACGGCGAGGTGCAGCAGTTCGGCACGCCAGCCGAAATCTATAACAACCCGGTCAACCTGTTTGTTGCCGACTTCATGGGCTCGCCGGCGATGAACCTGATCCCGGCGACGATCGGCAGCAACGGCAGCGGCTTCTCCGTCGTCATGGAGCGCGAGGCGCGCCAGCCGATCTCGCTGCCGCTGGGCAATGCGCCGGCCGGCCTGTCGGCATTCCAGGGAAAACCGATCATCTTCGGCGTCCGCCCGGAAGCACTGACCGATCCCGAGGGTGCCGAACGCAACGCCTCGAACATCGCCCGCGCCGACTGTCACATCGAGGTCATCGAGCCGGCCGGCTCGGATACGTTCGCGGTCACCAATCTCGGCGGCAAGGCGGTGGTGGCGCGGCTGCGCGCCGATGCCAAAATCCAGCCCGGCACGGTCACGCCGCTCGCCTTCAACCTGACCAAGGCGGTGTTCTTCGATCCGGCGACCGAGAAACGCATCGTCTAACGGCCATGACAAATCCCGACATCGTCATCATCGGCTCCGGCATAGGCGGCGCCACGATCGCCTCCGGCCTTGCCGGCAGTGGCGCCTCGATCCTGATGCTGGAGCGCGGCGAAGCCCTGCCGGCAACGCCGCACACACGCGACACCCGCGCGATCTTCGTCGATGGTCATTATCGGCCGAAGGAGATGTGGCTCGAGGCCGGCGGAGCGCCTTTCAACCCGGGCAATTACTACTATGTCGGCGGCAATTCGAAATTCTACGGCGCTGTGCTGATCCGCTACCGCAGGGAAGACTTTTCGGAGATGGAGCACTATGGCGGCATCTCGCCGGCCTGGCCGTTTTCCTATGAGGAATTCGAGCCCTGGTATTCCAAGGCCGAGCAGCTTTTTCACGTGCGCGGTGCACTCGGCGAAGACCCGACCGAGCCGTTCCACTCTACGCCCTACCCTTTCGGGCCGGTACCAGACGAGCCGTCGATCGCGCGTGCGCGCGCCGAGTTGAAGAGCCTAGGCCTGCATCCGGCATCGCTGCCGCTCGGCGTCGACATCGAAGCCTGGCTGAAAGATGGCAGCACGCCGTGGGACGCGTTTCCCAACACCGGGACCGGCAAGATCGACGCGCAATCCGGGCCGTTGGCAGCAGCCCTTGCCGATCAGAATATCCGGCTTGAGACCGGCGCCCATGTCGAATATCTCGAGGCATCGCCGGACGCCAGGACGATCGAGACCGTCCATTACCGCCAGAACGGTGCGCTGAAGAAAGTCGCGCCGAAGCTGGTGATCCTGTCGGCCGGCGCGGTCAATTCAGCCGCCGTCCTGCTGCGTTCGCCTTCCCCTTCTTCCAAGGGCAAGGGAGGTGGCAAAGGCCTGGCCAACCGTTCCGACCAGGTCGGCCGCAACTTCATGAACCACAATTCGAGCGCCATGCTGGCGATCGATCCACGCCGCCGGAACAAATCCGTCTACCAGAAGACGCTGATGCTGAACGATTATTATCTGTCCGACGGCAAGGGCGGCAAGCCGCTCGGCAATGTCCAGCTCCTCGGCAAGATCGACGGCAACATCCTCAAGGCCAATGTCAGGCGCGCGCCCAAATTCGCGCTCGATTTCATGGCCGGCCACGCCGTCGACTGGTATCTGATGTGCGAGGACCTGCCCGATCCCGAGAGCCGCATCACGGTCGACGGCAAGGACATCGTCATGCAGTGGCGGCGCTCTAACATGCAGTCGCTCGACGGACTGACCAAGGTGATGCGCGAGAATTTCCGCGCCTGCGGCTATCCGATCGTCCTGTCGCGTCCGTTTGACAAGCGCACGCCCTCGCACCAATGCGGCACTGTGAAGATGGGCAACGATCCAGCGACCTCGCCGCTCGATCCGTTCTGCCGCTCCTTCGACCACAGCAATTTATTCGTCGTCGATGCCGGCTTCCTGCCGAATTCGGCCGCCGTGAATCCGGCGCTGTCGATCGCCGCACAGGCGCTGCGCGTCGCCGACCATATCCGCAAGACGGAGCTCGCAACATGAGCCGCCCGGCAGCGATCGTCACCGGCGGCGCGCGCGGCATCGGCCTTGCCTGTGCCGAGGCGCTGGCCAGCGCCGGCTTCGATATTCTGGTCGCCGACCTTGCTGACGAAGCCGCAGACGGGCTCGCCGCCGACATCACCGGGCGCGGCGCGAAATTCGCCTATGTCAGCTGCGACATCGCCGACCTCGACGGCCACGCAGCGCTGATTGATGCCGCGACAAGCGCCTTCGGCCGCATCGACTGCCTGGTCAACAATGCCGGCATCGGCACTGTCCTGCGCGGCGATCTGCTCGAGCTCAAGCCGGAAAATTTCGACCGGGTGCTCGGCATCAATCTGCGCGGCACCGTATTCCTCAGCCAGGCCGTCGCCAAAGCGATGCTCGGCCTGCCAAGCGATGGTGCGAGATCGATCATCACCATCACTTCGGTCAGCGCCGCCATGGCCTCGCCGGAACGTTCCGATTACTGCATCTCCAAGGCTGGGCTTTCGATGTGGGTGAAGAACCTGGCACTGCGGCTCGCCGCCGAAAATATCGCCGTGTTCGAGGTGCGCCCGGGCATCATCCGCACCGACATGACCGCCGGTGTGACCGCCAAATATGACGGGCTGATCGACGGCGGGCTGGTGCCGGCGATGCGCTGGGGCGAGAGCGAAGATATCGGTGCCGCCGTGGCGGCGCTCGCCGGCGGCAAGTTCGGCTTTTCGACCGGCTCGGTCATCAATATCGACGGCGCGCTGTCGGTGCCGAGGCTATGAACAGGTGATGCCATGACCGACTACATAATCGTCGGCGCCGGCCCGGCCGGGTGCGTACTCGCCAACCGGCTGAGCGAAGATCCGTCGCATCAGGTGCTGCTGCTCGAAGCCGGCGGCAAGGACTGGCATCCGTTGATCCACATGCCGGCCGGTTTCGCCAAGATGACCAAGGGCATCGCCGCCTGGGGCTGGTCGACGGTGCCGCAAAAGCACATGCAGGACCGTGTCTTCCGATACACGCAGGCCAAGGTGATCGGTGGCGGCTCTTCGATCAACGCCCAGATCTACACGCGCGGCAACGCCCGCGACTACGACGCCTGGGAGAAGGAAGAAGGCCTTGCCGGCTGGGGCTATCGCGACGTGCTGCCCTATTTCAAGCGCGCGGAGAACAACCAGCGTTATGCCAACGATTTCCACGGCGACCAAGGCCCGCTCGGCGTATCGAACCCGATCGCGCCGCTGCCGATCTGCGAGGCCTATTTCCGTGCCGGACAGGAGATGGGCATCCCCTTCAATCCCGACTTCAACGGGGTAGCCCAGGAGGGCGTCGGTTATTATCAGCTGACGCAGAAGGACGCGAAGCGCTCCTCCGCCTCTGTCGCCTATCTCCGGCCGATCCGCGAGCGAAAGAATCTCACCGTCAGGACCGGCGTTCTGGTGACGCGCATCGTCGTCGACAAGGGCCGCGCCGTCGGCGTCGAGATCGTCGACAGGCCGGGCGGCCAGCCAACGATCCTGCGCGCCGAGCGCGAGGTGATCGTCTCGTCCGGCGCCATCGGCTCGCCGAAGCTTTTGCTGCAGTCGGGCATCGGCCCGGCCGACCATCTGAAGGCGGTCGGCGTGACACCGGTGCACGATCTGCCCGGCGTCGGCTCCAACCTGCAGGATCATCTCGACCTGTTCGTCATCGCCGAATGCACCGGCGATCACACCTACGACAACTACGCCAAGCTGCACTGGACGGCGTGGGCCGGGCTGCAGTATCTGCTCCTGAAGAAAGGCCCGGTAGCCTCCAGCCTGTTCGAGACCGGCGGCTTCTGGTACGCCGATCCGACCGCCGCCTCTCCCGATATCCAGCTGCATCTCGGCCTCGGCTCCGGCATCGAGGCCGGCGTCGAGAAGCTGAACAATCCGGGCGTGACACTGAACTCGGCGTTCCTGCGCCCGCGCTCGCGCGGCACCGTGCGGCTGAACAGTGCCGATCCGGCCGACCGCCCGCTGATCGATCCGAATTATTGGTCCGATTCCTATGACCGCGACATGTCGATCAAAGGGTTGAGGCTGGCGCGCGAGATCATGCGGCAGAAGGCGCTGGCCCCCTTTGTGCTGCGCGAGGTACTGCCGGGACCCGACCTGCAGAGCGGCGACGAGCTGTTCGACTACGCTTGCCGCAGTTCCAAGACCGACCACCACCCGGTCGGCACCTGCCGCATGGGCCACGATGCGATGAGCGTGGTAACGCCAGATCTCAGGCTGCGCGGTATCGAGGGCCTGCGCGTCTGCGACGCCTCGGTGATGCCGCGCATCCCCTCCTCCAACACCAATGCCCCGACGATCATGGTTGGCGAAAAAGGCGCCGATCTGATCCTTGGCCGCGAGCCGCTGCCGCCGGCGGTGTTTTCCACCAACCGAGCGGCATGAGGGACAAAGAATGATCAGGCACTGTGTCTTCGTCAGATTTCGCAACGATGCCGCCGACGCCGAGCGCGCGGCAATCCATGCCGATCTCGAAGCGTTGCGGGCCGTGATCGACGGCATGGGCAAGGTCGAATTCAGCGCTAGAGCGGTTCCTGATTTGACGGAATCGAAGGGGATTCCGGATCAGTCGGTTTTGTGATTCAAGATGCTGGCTGGAGTGGAGGCC